>JAFODQ010000021.1 GCA_017380615.1 Clostridia bacterium
GAGCTTCGTAGCCTCTACACAAAATTCGGCTACAAGCCTTTTAAGATGAGTAAGTTTGAGGAATATGACCTTTACGGTAGCAACAAGGATTTCCTCGTGAGTGAGAATTGCATCACATTCACTGATTCCGATGGCAGACTTCTCGCTCTGAAGCCTGACGTAACCTTTTCAATCATAAAGAATCTTGATGATTCTGTTGAGGGTGTGCAGAAGGTTTATTATAATGAAAATGTTTACCGTGTAACCAAGAAAGCCGGTGGCTTCAGTGAGATTATGCAGACAGGTGTCGAGTGCATGGGTAACATAAGTGATGACGATGTTTGTCAGGTTATCAACCTTGCAGCGCGCAGCCTTTATGCAATCAGTGAAAACTATATTCTTGATGTTTCACACATGGGCATTATCAGTGGTCTTTTCAATGCCATGGCACTTTCTGAGGGGAACAAAACACAGCTTCTTGAGGCTGTTGCAGAGAAAAATGTGGGTGTTATACTCTCTCTTTGCAAAAGCTTTGGTGTTGGAGATGCACTTTCCGAAAAGCTTACATCACTTCTTGATGCCTATGGCAGCCCTGCAGAAGCACTTTCTAAAATCAATTCAGCAATTGTCAATGCGGAAATGCAGGCTGCATATAATGAGCTTTCTGCAGTTTGTCAGAAGCTTGTGGATGCAGGTTACGAAAAGAATATAAATATAGATTGCTCCGTTGTTAATGATATGAGCTATTACAATGGCATTGTGTTCAAGGGCTTCATTCAGGGTGTGCCTGTTGGTGTTCTTTCAGGTGGAAGATATGACCGACTCATGGAGCGTGTCAACAAGAAGGCGGGAGCAATTGGCTTTGCTGTTTATCTTGATGAGGTTGACAGAATTCTTGAAGCCTCTGCAGAGCAGCTTGAAGCTGCAAAGGATGAGGATAGCTACCTCAATGTTGCTCTTCCCAAGGGCAGATTGGGTGAGAAGGTTTATGCCATGTTTGAGAAATCAGGCTTTGAGTGTCCTCAGATTCACGAGAAGAACCGTCGTCTCATATTCGAAAATCCCGAAAAGAAGGTTCGTTATTTCTGGGTTAAGCCAAGCGATGTTGCCATCTATGTTGAGCGTGGTGCAGCCGATATCGGCGTTGCGGGTAAGGATATTCTTCTTGAATATTCACCGGATGTATATGAGCTTCTTGATCTTGATATAGGCAAGTGTCGCATGTGTGTTGCAGGTAAGAAGGAATTCACCGATAATGGCACAAGCACTCTTCGTGTTGCCACAAAGTTCACAAACATAGCCAAAAGCTATTATGCAGACAAGTGTCGCGATATTGATATTATCAAGCTTAACGGATCAATTGAAATTGCACCGATTCTCGGTCTTTCAGATGTTATTGTAGATATTGTTGAAACAGGCGCAACTCTTCTCGAAAATGGTCTTGAGCCGAAGGAGACAATCGTTGACATCAGCGCCCGTCTTATTGCTAATAAGGCAGGCTATAAATTCAAATCTGAAATGATAGACAGATTGAGAGATTCTTTAGCTTCAATTGTGGAGGAAAATAAATGATTAAGATATATAACAGCTCCGAGATTTCAATCGATGAAATCCTTGAGCGCAGTGAACAGACAATAGATGTTGAGGGCATTGTTGCTGATATTATAAAGAATGTCAGAGCAAACGGAGATGCAGCTCTTGTTGAATATTCGAAGAAGTTTGACGGTGCAGTGGATGATGTTATCGAGGTAACACCCGAAGAGATTGAAGAAGCCTTCAAGCAGGTTGACGAGGCGCTTATCAGTATTCTTCAGCAGGCAAAAGAGAATATCACAGCCTTCCATTCAAAGCAGGTAAGAAGCTCCTTTGTTATCAATGATAAGGATGGAGTTATAATGGGTCAGAAGGTAATGCCCATTGAAAAGGTTGGTCTTTATGTGCCCGGTGGCACAGCCTCATATCCATCCTCGGTTCTCATGAACTGTGTTCCTGCAAAAATTGCAGGCTGCAGTGAAATCGTTATGGTTACTCCTGCTAAGGCAGGCTATATCAAGCCCGTTATTCTTGCTGCTGCAAAAATTGCAGGAGTGGACAGAATCTTCAAAATCGGTGGTGCACAGGCTGTGGCAGCTCTTGCTTACGGCACACAGACTGTTCCCAAGGTTGATAAGATTGTGGGACCCGGCAATGCCTTTGTTGCAGAGGCAAAGAAGCAGGTTTTCGGCATGGTTGATATTGATATGATTGCTGGTCCCAGTGAAATTCTTGTGGTCGCTGATGGCACAAATAACCCGGCTCACATCGCAGCAGACCTCCTTTCTCAGGCTGAGCACGACAAAATGGCAACAGCAGTGCTTATTACAGACAGCGCTGAATTTGCAGTAGCTGTCAGTGATGAGCTTGAAAGACAGATTCCACTTCTTCCCCGTGCAGAAATTGCAAGAACATCTGTTGACACAAACGGAAAAATTATTATCACAGATTCACTCAAAAAGGCAATGGAGGTTTCAAATATCCTTGCCCCCGAACACCTTGAAATCTGTGTGGATAACCCATTTGAATATCTTGGTCTTGTTAAAAATGCAGGCTCTGTTTTCCTTGGAAAAAATTGCCCCGAAGCCTTAGGTGATTATTTTGCAGGACCAAACCACACATTGCCCACAAGTGGTACAGCAAGATTCTCAAGTCCTTTGTCTGTGGATGATTTTGTGAAGAAAACACAATTTTCATATTTCAGCAGAGAAGCCCTCTGCGAAATCGGTGACAAGGTTGTGCGTTTTGCAACCGAGGAAGGACTTGACGCTCACGCAAGAAGTGTCAGCATAAGAACGGAGAAATAAAAGTAATGAGTCAGTTTCTTGATGAAAGATACAGTGCCCTGGCGGCTTATGTTCCCGGAGAACAGCCGCAGGATAAAAAATATATAAAGCTTAACACAAATGAATCACCATTCCCACCCTCACAGGCTGTGCTTGAAGCAGTCAATGAAAGTCAGGTTGAGCTTCTGAGGCTTTACCCTGATCCTGACGGGAGAGTCCTCACAAAGAAGCTTGCCGATTACTACGGTGTGGAGGAGAATCAGGTTTTCCTGGCTAACGGCTCTGATGATATTCTTAACTTTGCCTTTATGGCTTACGGTGCCAATGGAAGAAAATCATATTTTGCAGACATAACATATGGATTTTACAGTGTTTTCGCAAATCTGCATTTGTCGGATTACACAGAAATTCCTCTTAAAGATGATTTCACAATTGATGTGGATAAATTCTGTGGAGTGGATGGCATTGTGTTTATTGCAAATCCAAATGCCCCAACAGGAATTGCACTCACAATCAGCGAGGTGGAGCAGATTGTCTCTTCAAACCCTGCAAGTGTTGTTGTGATTGATGAAGCGTATGTGGATTTTGGTGCACAGAGTGCCGTGAGCCTTGTGAATAAATACAGCAATCTTCTTGTGGTACAGACCTATTCCAAATCACGCTCCATGGCAGGTGCAAGGCTGGGCTTTGCGATAGGTAGCAAGGAAATAATAAACGATTTGCACAAGCTTCGCTATTCCACAAATCCATATAATATTAATCGTCTCACTCTTGTGGCAGGTGAGAAGACAATTGACACACAGAGTTATTATGATGATAATTGTCAAAAGATAATTGATGCCCGCTGTTACACAAAAGCTGAACTGGAAAAACTGGGCTTCAGAGTTCTTGAATCACAGGCAAACTTCCTGTTTGCTGAGAGTGATGAAATTGACGGTGGTGAGCTTTATCTCAGGCTTAAGGAATCGGGAATTCTTGTCCGTCATTTCACAAGTGAAAGAATTAAAAATTTCAACAGAATAACCATAGGCACACAGGAGCAGATGGAAATTCTCGTTAAAACAATAAAACAGATATTGGAGGCAAACTGATGCGAGTTGCTGAAATAAAAAGAACAACAGCTGAAACTGATATTTATATCAAATTGAATCTGGATGGTACAGGAGAAAGCGATATTTCCACAAAAATAGGCTTTCTCGACCATATGCTTGTGCTCTTTGCAAAGCACGGCAGGTTCGATCTTGTGGTAAAGTGCGATGGTGATATTGAGGTTGACGGTCACCACACCACGGAGGATATCGGTATTGCTCTCGGTAAGGCGTTTAAAGAGGCTCTTGGTGATAAAAGAGGTATCACAAGATACGGCAGTATGATTCTCCCTATGGACGAAGCGCTTATTCTCTCTGCTGTGGATATTTCAGGCAGACCGTATCTTCGTTATAGAATGAGAATCCCTGCGCCAATGGTAGGCGATTTTGATACAGAGCTTCTGAGAGAATTTCTCATTGCCTTTGCCTTCAATGCAGGTCTCACACTTCACATTCGTCGTCTCGATGGTGTAAATAGTCACCACATAATTGAGGGTACATTCAAGGCGCTTGCCCGCAGTCTTAAAAAGGCTGTTGCTATTGATGAAAAGGCCAAGGATGAAATACCGTCAACAAAAGGAGTTTTATAATGGTTGCAATAATTGACTATGGGGTAGGCAATCTGTTTTCTCTTCAGTGCTCTCTGAAGAAAATCGGAGCAGATGCCATTGTTACTAAGGACCCTGAAATAATAAAAAGTGCAGACAGAATAATTCTCCCGGGTGTTGGTGCCTTCGGTGATGCATCAAAGAAGCTTTACGATAGTGGTCTTGTGGAGTTGATTACACAGCAGGCAAACAGTGGTAAGCCTTTTCTTGGCATTTGCCTTGGCATGCAGCTTCTTTTTGAGAAGGGCTTTGAATACGGAGAGCATAAGGGACTCGGTTTCCTCAAAGGCAGTGTCATTCCGCTTGAAGAAAGAATAGACCCCTCTCTGCAGATTCCTCACATGGGCTGGAATGCTCTTGATTTCAAGGGGGAAAGTCCTCTGTTCAAGTATATAAATGACGGTGATTTCGTTTATTTTGTTCATTCATATTATGCGACAGATTGCGAGGACTCTGTTATTGCCACATCTGAATACAGTATTCCCGTTACAGCGGCAGTTGGCAAGGGTAACATATTCGGATGTCAGTTCCATCCCGAAAAGAGTGGGGATGTGGGCATGAATATTCTTAAAGCATTTTGTGAATTAGGAGATTGAAATGAAAATTTTTCCTGCAATAGATTTATATGAGGGTAAGGCTGTACGCCTTCTTAAGGGTAATTATGCTGACCTTACCGTTTATTCTGAAAATCCCATCGAAATCGCAAGGGATTTCGAAAGTCAGGGTGCAGCAGAGCTTCACACTGTTGACCTTGAGGGTGCCCGTGATGGTGGTACACCAAATATTGAAATAATCAAAAGCTTTGTTGAAAACACAAGCCTAAATGTTGAGGTGGGCGGTGGAGTTCGTTCACCTGAGGTTGTCAAGGCGTATCTTGATGCAGGTGTCAGAAGAGTTATTCTCGGCACAGCAGCTGTAACAGATGAAGCATTTCTTATCGATATGGTAAAGACCTATGGTGACAGAATCGCTGTGGGTGCTGATATAAAGGATGGCAAGGTTGCAATCAAGGGCTGGGTTGAAAAATCCGAGTATTCAACATTTGAATTCTTTGAGAAGCTTCAGAGAATCGGTGTTTCAACAGTTATCTGCACCGATATTTCAAAGGATGGCGCAATGCAAGGCACAAACCGTCAGCTTTACAAGGAGCTTTCCGGAAAGTTTAATGTGAATATAATTGCATCAGGTGGTGTTTCATCCCTTGATGATATCCGTGCTTTAAATGAAATGGACCTTTTCGGAGCCATTATCGGTAAAGCCTATTACACGGGTGCTGTGAAAATTTCAGATGCTCTGGAGGTTGTGAAATGATAACCAAAAGAATAATTCCTTGCCTTGATGTACGTAATGGTACAGTTGTTAAAGGCACCAATTTCAAGGACCTGAATGAGATTTCTTCACCTGTGGAGCTTGCTGAATATTATAGCTCACACGGTGCAGATGAGCTTGTGTTTTATGATATTACCGCGTCATCTGACGGAAGAAAGCTTTTTACAGATATTCTCACAGAGACTGCATCAAAGGTTTTTATTCCCTTGACGGTAGGTGGCGGCATAAACACTCTTGATGATTTTGACAGGGTGCTCAAATGTGGTGCTGATAAGGTTTCTGTGAATTCCGGTGCAATCAGGAATCCATCCCTGATAAAACAAGCAGCACAGAAATATGGTGACCAGTGTGTTGTTTTATCCGTTGATATAAAAAGAGTGGATGGTCAGTTTCGTGTCTTTGCCAAGGGTGGCAGAGAGGATACAGGCCTTGATGCTCTGCAGTGGATTAAGCAGGGCGTTGAAAATGGTGCAGGCGAAATCGTTGTCAACTCAATTGATACCGATGGTGTGAAGCAGGGCTTTGATATTGAAATGCTCAAGGCTGTTTGTGAAATTGTGAATGTTCCTGTCATTGCATCTGGTGGTGCAGGCTGTAAGGAGGATTTTGTGGACTTGTTCAATGAAGTGCCCGAAATCACAGCAGGTCTTGCTGCATCCATTTTCCATTATGGTGAGGTAACAATAGATGACCTCAAAAAGACATTAACTGAAAATAATATAACTGTGAGGGTTTGATATGTTTGATATAGAAAAATTGAAATTTGATGATAAGGGTCTTATCCCTGCAATTGTTGTTGATGATAAAACGGGTGATGTTTTAACACTTGCCTATATGAATAAGGAAAGTCTTAAGATTTCTCTTGATAAAAAGCTCACCTGCTTCTGGAGTCGTTCAAGACAGGAGCTTTGGCTCAAGGGTGAAACCAGTGGCAATTATCAGCATATTGTGAGCATCACAGCAGATTGTGATATGGATGCACTTACTGTTCGTGTTAAGAAGGATGGTCCTGCCTGCCACACTGGTGAGGACAGCTGCTTCTTTAACACAGTGCTCGAAAGCGATGAAGCACCTGCATTTTCTGTGCAGGGTCTTGTTGAAATGCTTGAGGGCAGAAAGACTAATCCTCAGGAAGGCTCCTACACAACATATCTTTTCCAGACGGGTATTGATAAAATTCTCAAAAAAGTGGGTGAGGAGTCCACAGAGGTTATCATCGCAGGTAAAGCAAATGATAAAGCAGAGACTATCTATGAGATTTCCGACCTTATGTATCATGTGCTTGTTCTTATGATTGAAATGGGTATTTCAGTGGATGATATTATGACAGAGCTTGCATCCCGTCATGTTATTGATCATAAGGTGAAGCAGGAAAAGATGACTAAATAATTGACAAAATAATCTCTTTGTCATAAAATCAAGTTATATTATATTTGTGTGGTGAGTTTATGAAGCTTCTCATAATAAAGATTTTTATCTTATGTATAAAGATTCTTTATGCACCAATGAAGCTCAGAAAAGCACAAAATAAAATACTTTATCTTTCCCGTCAGAGCAACGATAAATCAACAGATATGAAGATGCTTGAGGATGAAATCAGAAGAATATCACCCGAAACCAAGCAGATCTTCCGTCTTCGCAGACTCAAGGATGAAAGTGCAATCACTCTATCTTATATATTCAGCATTTTCGGTGATATGTGGGAGATGGCATCTTCAAGGGTTGTGGTCACAGATACATATTCAATCCCCGTATCTTGTCTTCGTCATAAGGCAGAGCTTCAGATTGTGCAGATTTGGCATGCGATGGGGGCTGTCAAAAAATTCAGTCTTCAGGCAGCGGGCAAGGCACAGGGCAGAGATTCAGGTGTAGCTAAAGCAATGCACATGCACGAAAACTATACCTGTGTTTTAGCACCCTCCCAAGAGACGGGACGGGTATATTGTGAGGCCTTCGGCTGTGACAGGAGTTCCTTGAAAATCCTTTCTCTCCCCAGAGTGGATGTAATCCTTGACGGGGCAGACAGAAAAAACGAATTTGTTTCTCTTAATCCTGAATTCAAGGGAAAGGAAATTGTGGTTTATGTGCCAACCTTCCGTAAAGGTGACGGTGACTATGCACAGCTGCTACACAGTGCTTTTTCAGCTTCGAAACAAAAGCTTGTTATCTCTGCACATCCATTAAGCGAGGCGGCGCAGAGTGGAGTATATAAATTTAACGGTGAATTCACAAGCCTTGACCTTATGAAGCTTGCAGATGCTGTCATAACAGACTATTCTGCTTGTGCTTTCGAGGGTGCATTATTGAATAAGCCCTTGTATTTCTACATTCCTGACTATGAGCAATATAGGCAGGAGCAGGGCTTGAATGTGGATGTTGCCACAGTGCTTCCCGGTACAGCATTTACAGATGCAGGGGAGCTTGCAAAAAACATTTCTCCCGAAAACTATGATTTCAAACAGCTTTCTGTGTTTGCAGACAAGTATGTTGAAAATAAAAAAACAAATAATACAGAGCTTTTGGCAAGTTTCATTTGCTCTTTGTTGGAGGTTTAACTATGAAAAGAATTCTTACCTACGGAACATTCGATTTGCTTCACTACGGTCATATCCGTATTCTGAAGAGAGCAAAGGAAATGGGCGATTATCTTGTTGTTGCTCTTTCCACAGATGAGTTCAATGCCACCAAGGGCAAGAAAGCTTATCACAGCTATGAAACACGTAAGAAAATGCTCGAGGCAATCCGTTACGTTGACCTTGTTATTCCCGAGAATAATTGGGAGCAGAAAATTCAGGACATCAAGGATTATAAAATTGATGTTTGTGTAATGGGCTCTGACTGGGCAGGAAGCGATAAGTTTGATTATCTTAAAGAATATTGTGATGTTGTTTTCCTTGAAAGAACACCGGGTATTTCAACCTCGCAGATTAAAAACGATCTTCAGCTCCAGGAGGCTGTTGACGGTGTTGACCAAGTTCCTCGTACATAAGGAGAATCTACAATGTTCAAGAAAATTTTGAACAAGATAAGCAAAGCAGTAAATGGCAGTAAGCGCGATTATATCGCTTACTGCTCTTTGCCTATTGAGGAGAAAACAGTTCTTCTTGAGGGTGGTCAAGGCTCCAATATAAACGGAAATATGTTTGCTATGCTCAAGGAGCTGTGTGAAAATCCTAGGTGGGCAGAATATAAGCCTGTGCTTGTTGTTACAGAGAAAACTCAACAAAAGGCAAAAGCCAGAGCAGAGCTTTATGGCTTTAAGGGTGTTTCTTTTGCCGTGCGTGACTCAAAGTCATATTGCAAATATCTTGCCACGGCGAAATATATTCTGACAGATAATACATTTCCGCCATATTTTAATAAAAGAGAAGGGCAAATTTTTCTCAATACATGGCACGGAACACCTCTTAAGACGTTGGGTAAGGCTAACAAATCAAGCCTTGCTTCACTCGCAAACGTGCAGAAAAACTACCTTATGAGCGATTATGCCTTGTTCCCAAACGAGTTTACAAGGCAGGTGTTTATGCGGGATTATGACCTTTCCTCCATATTCACAAATGTTAGCTTTATAGGTAACTACCCAAGAAACTATATTTTCTATGACTCTGCTGCAGGGGAGACCATGAAGCAGAAGCTAGGGCTTGAGGGTAAGCGTGTGTTTGCGTATATGCCAACATGGAGAGATGCAGACACAAAGGCACAGAAGCAAAAGCAGATTGAGAAAACAACTGAGATATTGAGAGCATTTGATGAGAAGCTGGATGATGACTGTGTGCTTCTTGTTAATCTTCATTTCCTTCTTGCTTCCGAAATAAATTGCGAAGAATTCAAACACATTGATTATTTTCCATCTGACTATGATACCTATGAGGTTCTCAATGGGTGTGATGGTCTTATCACAGACTACTCAAGTGTGTTCTTTGACTTTGCTGTATCAGGAAAAAGCATAATTCTCTTTGCCTACGACAAGGCTGATTATCTTTCGAGTCGTGGAATTTACATGGACTTTGAAGCTCTTCCGTTTCCCATAACCGAGAGTGTGGATGAGGTTATCGATTTGATGAAAAAGGATATCCCCGTTCCACAGGAGTTCATCGATGAGTATTGTTCCTTTGGTGATGCAACCTCTTGTGAGAGATTGTTTTCCCTTATGCTCACAGGAGAAAGTGATTTTTACAAGCTGGAAAAATACAGTCACGCCGAAAATCTTTGTCTTCTGTATGGCGGCTTGCTCCAGCCTGCCTCTTATAGAGCACTTAAGGCTTATATGGATGAAAATCCTGACTACAGCTATGTGGTTGCATACAGAAAAGCAATGTCGCCTCAGAATAAAGAAATGCTTGATAAGCTTGTGGGAGATGTGCCCGTGTATGGTCTTCTCACAGCCTATCAGTATAAGCTGGGGGAACTCTTTGCATGGGTGCTTGCATGTATTTTCGGTTGCTTTAAATCCAAAAAACTTAAACAGTTTTTCTCTCGTGAAAAGCACAGACATTTTTATAACTTGAAGCCTTCAAAGGTGGTTGATTTTTCTCGTAACAGCAGTTTTATGGCGGGGATCCTTTCTGCTTTTGAGTGCGAAAAGGAATATGTAAAGCACAGCCGTTTTTATAAAGGAAAGCTCAGTAAAAAAGCGATATCTATTGAGAAGAGGGCAGGGTTTAAGAAGTATAGCAATAAGGATGCCGAGAAGGATGCTGTGTTGGGACTTAATGATGCTTCCGAAAAAACAGCAGTTATCAAAAGCTTCACTTTAGCTAATAACAAGCTTCCCTTGTATTTCAATCTCGGTAAAAAAATGATAGTTCTGTCTCTTTTTAGCTTCAGCGCACCTGTTAAAACCCGTCTTTCCGATTTGTATTGTGCAGTTGGTGAGCATACCTATAAACCAAGATTTTTCGGAAAAAACAAACGCTCATATTCACACAAGGGTATTTATTTATTGAGCATACCCGTTGAGGATATGCTTAATAACTCCGCCAAAGAAAGCGTGTTTATGTGCTTCGATTATGAAGGTCAGCGTGTGGATGGTGTGATAAGATATTTCTCGCCAATGAAAAATCTGTTCATAGGTCTTCGCGGACCGATGAATGTCCACAAAAAGACACAGACTGTTGCAGTTTTCCGTCAGCTTCAGGGTAATGAGCTTATCGTCTATGTTCGTTCAAAGAATAAAACAGACAAGATAATTGAAAGAATCAAGCAGACAATTGCATTCGGCATCTCTCTTCTCTGGGATAGTAAGAAATCAAAGAAGCTTGTGCTTCTTTTTGAGAAAAACTCCTCAAAGTACGAGGAGAGTGCCAGTGTGTTGTTCGAAGAACTTATTAACAGTGGTTATAATAACGCATATTTCATTGTTGATAAAAAATATGAGTATCTTGACAGGATTCCTGAAAAGTACAGAAAGAATATTATTTATAAATATTCCTTTAAGCACTATCTTTATTTCTTTAAAGCAAAGACCTTTATCGGTACGGAGGCTATTGCACATGCCTTCGATCTGAAGACCTGTAATATTCTTCCGCTTTATAAGATTTCAAGAAAGAATCTTAATTATGTTTTCCTTCAGCATGGTGTTATGTACATGGTTTCTCTTGACTCTGAATCAAGAGAAATGTTCAAGCGCAAGGAGCTTACGGGGAAATACAGAGTTGTTGTTTCATCAAAGGCTGAAAGCGACCATTTCACCACTCTTGGAAGACATCTGGAAGAGGATATTTATATATCAGGCCTTCCCAAGTTTGACAGAAACACACTTAATGCAGATGCGGAGAAAATCGTTATAATGCCAACCTGGAGGCCGTGGGAAATCAACACTGCCCGTGCTGATTTTGCTGAGTCACCATATTTTAAAATGCTTATGAAGCTTTATGACAATGTGCCCGATGAATTAAAGGATAAGGTTATAATTCTTCCTCATCCTCTTGTTGTGAATGAGCTTTCAAAGGCTTCTGCCGAGGTAGCCGGTAAGGTGCTTCTTGGTGCAAGATATGATGATGTTCTTCGTACGGCAAGGCTTCTTATAACAGACTATTCCTCCATAGCCTTTGATGCCTTCTACCGTGGTTCAAATGTGATTTTCTATTGGGAGGAGAAGGATTATTGCATGGCACAGTATGGCCCGTCAACCAAGCTTATGCTCAACGAGGAAAATGTCTATGGCGATTTCTTCTACAGCGAAGAGGGGCTTACAGAGTCAATTGCCTTTAATTATAGTAATCCTCAAACCGAGGAGCACAAAAAGAGATATTCCCGCCTTGTGGATTATCACGACGGAAAAAATACACAGCGTCTCATAGAGTTCCTTAAGAATGATAAAATAATTTAAATTTAACAGAAACAGAAAGTAACCGGGAAAATTTTCCCGGTTACTTTTTTTGACAATTTTTTTGTGTTTCGGTGTGTATATTAAATATATAAATATTCATAAGGAGTAGAGATTATGCCTGTTACAATTAAATTTTCAGGAGAAAAGCTTGTTGCATATATTCAAGGTGAAGTGGATCATCACACAGCTCCCGATATCAGAGATGCGATAGATGACGCCATTCTCGTAAATGAAAAAGCAAAAACAATTGTTCTTGATTTTTCAAGAGTGTCGTTCATGGATAGCTCGGGAGTGGGTCTTGTTATGGGGAGATATCGTCTTGCGATAAGCAAGGGGAAAAGCATTGCTGTGGAAAATCTTACCGAGAGAGACTACAAGATAATGAAAATGTCAGGGATTGAGAGGCTCGCACCCATATCCCGAAAAGAAAATAACGGAAGGTTTGGTGATGCTTTATGAAGAAAATCAATCAGTTGAAAATGGTGTTTGATTCCCGTTCTGTAAATGAAAGCTTTTCAAGAATGGCTGTGGCTGCGTTTGCGAGTCAGCTTGATATGACAGTTGAGGAGCTCGGTGATATAAAAACAGTTGTAAGCGAGGCTGTAACTAACTGTATTGTTCACGGTTACAGCAACACAATAGGCAAAATCTACATAACCTGCACGGTGTTTGAGGAAGGCGTGATACGGGTTTCTGTGCGTGACAGAGGCTGTGGTATAAGTGATGTAAAAAAAGCAAGAGAACCATTGTACACAAGTGTAGGTGGTGATAGGTCCGGTCTGGGCTTTACAGTGATGGAAAGCTTTTCTGATAAGCTCCTTGTCCGTTCAAAGCCCGGTGTGGGAACAACGGTAACCATAGAAAAAATCATTAAGGGTAAGCTGAATGACTGAGCGCGAAAAGAGGATAACCTCGAACATTCCTTTGGTTCACGCCTGCGCTAAGAGATTTGTTAACAGAGGCGTTGAATATGATGATTTGTATCAGGCGGGATGTGTGGGACTCATAAAGGCTGTCAATGGCTTTGATGAAACCAGGGGCTTTGAGTTTTCTACCTATGCTGTTCCGGCTATTCTTGGTGAAATTAAAAGGATTTTCAGAGATAGCGGTACATTGAAGGTCAGCAGAAGCATCAAGGAAAAATCACGCATGGTATGGAGTGAAAAAGAAAAGCTGTCAGCTGTTCTATGCCGTGAGCCCACAGTAAAAGAGTTGTCCGAGCACCTTGGAATGGATACTTGTCGGGTCAGTGAGTTGCTTCTTGCGTTTCAGCCTGTTTTGTCTCTTACACCCACAGATGACGAAGAAAAGGCAGAGCTTGATGTGCCTGTGGAAAATCAGGAGAAAATAGATGACATGATTTGCCTAAAATCCTGCTTGTCATCTCTTGGTGCCATGGACAGAAAAATAATAATTCTTCGCTATTTCGGTTCAAAAACTCAATCGGATGTTGCACGTGAGATGGGAATGTCTCAGGTGCAGGTATCGAGAAGAGAAAAGAAAATTCTGGGTGAAATAAAGGAAAAAATGAGGGTTTAGTTACTTTATCAAAAAATTCTTATTATAATAAACAAAAGAATGTTTAAATTGATATGCTAAAAAATTAGTCATATACTTGCAAAAATTCACAGTTTGTTATAGAATATATTCGGTAAAAAATTAACAAACAAAAGGAGTTATCAATCATGGGTCTTTTAAACAAGAAAACAGTTGATGATATCAACGCAAAAGGCAAAAAGGTTCTCGTTCGTTGTGACTTTAACGTTCCTCTTAAGGATGGCGTTATCACAGACGAAAACCGTATCACAGCGGCACTCCCAACAATCAAAAAGCTTATTGCTGACGGTGCACAGGTAATTCTCTGCTCACACCTTGGCAAAGTTAAAAATGGTCCTAACGAGAAGGAATCTCTCGCTCCTGTTGCAAAGAGACTTTCAGAGGTTCTCGGTCAGGATGTTGTTTTCGCAGCAGATGATGTTGTTGTTGGCGAAAATGCAAAGGCTGCAGTTGCAGCAATGAAGGATGGCGATGTTGTTCTTCTTCAGAACACACGTTTCCGCCCGGAAGAAACAAAGAATGGTGAAGCATTCTCAAAGGAGCTTGCTTCTCTTTGCGATATCTATGTTAACGATGCATTCGGTGCAGCTCACAGAGCACACTGCTCAACAGTTGGTGTAGCATCATTCGTTGAAGAAGCTGCAGTTGGTTACCTTATGGGTAAAGAGCTTCAGTATCTCGGCAACGCTGTTGAAGATCCACAGAGACCATTCGTTACAATTCTCGGTGGTGCAAAGGTTGCAGATAAGCTCAATGTTATTGAAAATCTTCTCAACAAGGCAGACACACTCATCATCGGTGGTGGTATGGCTTACACATTCCTCGCAGCAAAGGGCTACACAGTAGGTACATCTCTTCTTGACGAAACAAAGATTGACTACTGCAAGGATATGCTTGCAAAGGCAGAGGAGAAGGGCGTTAAGATTCTTCTTCCTGTTGATGTTACAACAGCTAAGGAATTCCCAAATCCAATCGATGCTGAAATCGAAGTAACAGTTTATGATGCAGACAAGATCCCTGCAGAGGTTATGGGTCTTGATATCGGTCCTAAGACAGCAGAGCTTTATGCAGATGCTGTTAAGTCAGCAAAGACAGTTGTTTGGAACGGTCCTATGGGCGTTTTTGAAAACCCGATTCTTGCAAAGGGCACAATCGCTGTTGCAAAGTCTCTTGCTGAAACAGATGCAACAACAATCATCGGTGGTGGTGATTCAGCAGCAGCTGTTAACACTCTTGGCTTTGGTCCTAAAATGACTCACATCTCAACAGGTGGCGGTGCATCTCTTGAGTTCCTTGAGGGTAAGGCACTTCCTGGTATTGAGGCAGTTAACGATAAATAATTTTGCAAGGGCACTGTTATTTGTCGCTTTCCCGGTAAGAAGATTTTATAAAAATAAAGTTATGTGAAAGGGTTTACAGATATGGATAAATCACTTCGTAAAGCAGTTATCGCAGGTAACTGGAAAATGAACAAAACTCCTGATGAGGCAAAGGCTATCATCAGCGAAATGAAGCCTCTCGTTGCAGGTGCTGATTGCGATGTTGTTCTTTGTGTTCCTTACATCGACATCTTCGCAGCACAGGAAGCAGCTGCAGGCTCAAACATCAAAATCGGTGCTGAAAACTGCCACTGGGCAGAGAGTGGTGCTTTCACTGGTGAGGTTTCTGCTCCAATGCTCAAGGCTATCGGCGTTGAATATGTAATCATCGGTCACTCAGAGAGAAGACAGTATTTCGGCGAAACAGACGATACTGTTAACAAGAGAGTTCGTGCAGCTCTTGACAGCGGCCTCACAGTAATTCTTTGTGTTGGTGAGCTTCTTGATGAGCGTAAGAAGGGCGTAACAATGGAAGTTGTTCGTTCACAGACAAAGATTGCTCTTCAGGGCGTTTCAAAGGATGAGCTTGACAGAATTATCATCGCTTACGAGCCAGTTTGGGCTATCGGCACAGGTGAAACAGCAACAGCTGAGCAGGCAAATGAGGTTAACCACGCAATCCGTGAGGTGCTTGGTGAAATCTATTGCACAGAGTGTGCAAGCCATGTGACAATCCAGTACGGTGGCTCAATGAATGCTAAGAATGCAGCAGAGCTTCTCGCACAGGAGGATGTTGATGGTGGTCTTATCGGTGGTGCTTCTCTCAAGGCAGAGGACTTCTCAGTTATCGTTAAGGCAGCAAGCATCTAAGTAAAATTTCAACAGGGCAGGCGATTCGTCTGCCCGAAAATTTTGTATAAAGGCAGGAAAAACAAATGTCTGAAAAAATTCTTCTCGTCGTAATGGACGGCGTAGGTTATTCAAAAACGGGTCTTGGTGACGCTGTAACACTTGCAAACACACCAGTACTTGACAAGCTTCTTAAGGAGTGTCCCAATGTACGCCTCAAGGCACACGGTGGTGCTGTTGGTCTCCCATCAGATGACGATATGGGCAACAGTGAGGTTGGTCACAATGCTCTCGGCTGTGGTCAGGTTTATTCTCAGGGTGCAAAGCTTGTAAACGAATCAATCGAATCGGGTAAAATCTATCAGTCAACTGCATGGAAGGAAATTGCAGGCAACTGTATCGAAAAGAGCTCAACTCTTCATTTTATTGGTCTTCTTTCTGATGGTAATGTTCACTCAAACATCTCTCATCTTATTGAGATGCTCAAGCAGGCAAAGGCAGAAGGCGTTAAGAATGTTCGTTGTCATATCCTTCTTGACGGTCGTGATGTTCCTGCAACATCAGGTCTTGTTTATGTTGAACAGCTTGAAAATGCACTTGCAGAGTTAAACGATGACACCTTCTGTGGCAGAATTGCATCAGGTGGCGGCAGAATGGTTGTTACAATGGACCGTTATCAGGCAAACTGGAACATGGTTAAGATTGGCTGGGATACCCACGTTAAGGGCATCGGCAGACAGTTTGAAACAGCTAAGGATGCAATTGAAACATATCGTGCAGAAAATGAGGGAATGATTGACCAGGATCTTCTTCCTTTTGTTATTGCAGAAGATGGTAAGCCTGTAGGCACAATTGTTGATGGTGACAGCGTTGTTCTCTTCAACTTCCGTGGTGACCGTGCAATTGAGCTTTCAATGGCATTTGATGATGAAGAGTTCACATATTTTGACAGAGGCGCAAAGCTCGATGTTTGCTATGCAGGTATGCTTCAGTACGATGGCGACCTCAAGCTTCCTGCTCGCTTCCTTGTTAATCCACCTGAAATCAAGGACACTCTTTCAGAGCTTCTCGTTTCAAAGGGTATGAATCAGTTTGCTGTTTCCGAAACACAGAAATATGGCCATGTTACATATTTCTGGAACGGTAACAAGAGCGATAAATTCTCAGAAGAGCTTGAAACATTTATGGAAATTCCATCAGATAAGGTTTCCTTCGATGAAAGACCATGGATGAAATCAGCAGAGGTTACAGATGCTGTTATTGAGGCTATGGAAAGCGGCAAATATGATTTCATCCGTTGTAACTATCCAAACGGTGACATGGTAGGTCACACAGGTAACCTTGATGCAACAATCACAGCTGTTGAGGCTGTTGACCTTGCTCTTGCAAGAGTTCTTAAGGTTGCAGATAAATGTGGTGTAACAGTTCTTATCACTGCTGACCATGGTAATGCAGATGAAATGCTTGAAAAGAATAAGAAGGGCGATGTTGCTGTCAGAACAGCTCACTCACTCAACGAGGTTCCTTTCATTATCTACAGCAAAAACGCTTATGAGGTTAAGGAAGGCTCCTTCGGTCTTGCGAATGTTGCTCCCACAGTGGCAAGAATTTTCGGCATTGAGCCATACGCTTCATGGGAAGAGTCAATTGTTAAATAATTGAATAAAGCGTAAAAGAAAGACATCTTGAGTTTATCAAGATGTCTTTTGTTCTTTTATAAGCTTAAAATTACCATTTTTGAGAATTCTTATTAAATCATCATTTGATTTTATTGGCTCTTGGGTTATTATTCCGCCAAAGCCCAGACTACTGTGTCTGTGGCAATCGCTTCCGCTTGTTCTCACTGAAGCGTTGATTTCCTCTGCCCATTTTGCTGCACTTTCATTTTCCTCGACTGAGGCTTTTCCGTTGAAAACCTCCACACCGTCAAGATAATCAGGGTTGGCTCTTGTAATGAGCTTTCTGAATGGGTGTGCTTGTAAAAACAAGCAGCCTCGCTCTCTTAATAATCTGCTTGCTCTTCTTATATATGTTTTGAGAAGGAAGGGTAACTCGTAAAGCATTTCTTCGGTTATACCATATATGATGTAATCGTTTACGGTAGCATAAAACCTTAATTCCATTCCGAGGAGCACAGTGAAATCTTCTGTTTCGTATTGCTTTGCTTCTCTGTAAGCTTTTAAGTAATGGTCAATTGCCTTCTTTTTGTTGAAAAATTCATTTGGGTTAAAGGTCATGGGGGAATAGTGGTCGGTGAGCACAATGCCTGAGTAACCGGCTTTTTTGTACTCTTCAATTACCTCCTTGACGGGGAGTGAAGCACATCTGCTTACTTCCTTTGTGTGAGCGTGTAGCTCATATTTATATTCCATTTCCTCACCTCTGCTTTTAAAAATTGACTGCA
Organism: Clostridia bacterium; assembly: GCA_017380615.1. Taxonomy (GTDB): domain Bacteria; phylum Bacillota; class Clostridia; order Oscillospirales; family Acutalibacteraceae; genus DTU089. The sequence goes on from JAFODQ010000021.1 coordinate 18,284, forward strand.
TTATTATACTATCAAATCATAATTTAATCAATTATTATCTTGAAATAATTGTAAAAATAATATATTCTATACATATAAAATCAAAAGGAGAGTGTTAGACTATGGATTTTATTCAGACCATTATCTCTTTATTAATGTCACTTTGTATGCTTCTCACGGGTTTTCTTGACCAAGGTACGCCAAAGCATTCCACAAATGTTGAGCTCGTAAGCGAGGAAAAGCTTGTTTTCACAGATGCCATGTACGCAGGTCAGGGTATTACAACCGATGGGGAGTATTATTACACATCTGGCTCTCTCACAGCCTTAGGTATTGCGGCTCTTGCAAAGTGGGATGCCGATACTATGGAGCTTGTTGCATCTAATGATGATGCTATTCCTGCAGAGTATAAGGAATTCTATGAGTGCGACCATGTGGGTGGAATCAGCTATTATGATGGCAAGATTTACGCTGCGGTTGAAAATAAGCCCGAGGATTTCCCTTTGGTTATGACCTATGATTGTGAAACCCTTGAGCTTATTGATATTTATCAGATTGACCCAACCAATCTTCCTGATGGTATTCCGTGGTGTGCTGTTGATGGTGAAAACGGATATCTGTATTGCTCACCCTTCCAGAATGTTGAGAGAATTCTTGCATTTGATCTGGAAACTATGGAGTTTTCCCATTTCATTGAGTTGTCAAAGAAAATCACTCGTATTCAGGGTGGCGAGGTTTATGAAGGTGTGCTTTATCTTTCCTATGATGCAGCAGACAGTAACACAGACTATATTCTCACAGTTGATATACCAACGGGCGAGGTTGAAACACTTTGCTCAAGAACAGTGCCATCACTTGCAGGTAACGAGGCAGAGGGTGTAACGGTTTTCCCTTCAGCAGACGGAAGCCTCATCCATGTGCTTGATTATGATAAGACAGTCGGTGTTTATGTAAGACACTATTCAGTAACAGAATAATTCACGACAATAAGAAAGAGTATTCACAAAAGATTTGTGAATACTCTTTTTGTTTTAAGACTTTAATTAAACATTGAATCTGAAGAGGACGATGTCTCCGTCCTGCATAACATATTCCTTGCCTTCGGAACGAACAAGACCCTTTTCCTTTGCTGCTGCCATTGAACCACATTCCATAAGAACATCAAAGGAGACAACCTCTGCACGGATGAAGCCTCTCTCGAAATCAGAGTGGATTTTGCCTGCTGCCTGAGGAGCCTTTGTGCCCTTGGTGATTGTCCAGGCTCTTACCTCGGGCTGACCTGCGGTGAGGTAGCTCATAAGTCCGAGAAGATCATAGCTTCTTTCAATGAGAAGATCGAGACCACCTGCTTTGATTCCAAGCTCTGAAAGGAACATTTCCTTTTCGTCCTTATCAAGCTCTGCAATCTGTGATTCAAGCTCTGCGCAGATCGGGAGCACCTGGCTGCCTTCCTCTGCTGCAATTGCCTTAACAGCGTTATAGCGGGCATTCGTGTCAATCTGTGAAGCAAAATCCTCTTCGCTCATATTGCATGCGTAAATAACAGGCTTTGCTGTGAGGAGTGCAACAGTGTCAATGATTGCCTTTTCATCCTCTGTGAGCTCAACGGTTCTTGCACAAAGACCATTATCAAGAGCCTCTCTCACTCTTTCAAGAACAGCAAGCTCAGCTGCAAGAGTTTTGTCACCCTTCATTGCTTTTGTTGTTCTGTCAATTCTTCTTTGTAGGATTTCAGCATCGGAAAGAATAAGCTCAAGGTTTATTGTTTCAATATCTCTTTGAGGGTTAACATCGCCATCAACATGCATGATGTCGTCGTTATCAAAGCAACGGACAACATGGATGATTGCATCAACCTCACGGATATGAGAAAGGAATTTGTTTCCGAGACCTTCACCCTGTGAAGCTCCCTTGACAAGACCTGCAATGTCAACAAATTCAATTGTGGCAGGGGTGACCTTTGCGGGGTTATACATTTCGCAAAGAGCATCAAGTCTTGCATCAGGAACAGCAACAACACCAACATTAGGCTCTATTGTGCAGAAGGCGTAGTTTGCAGCCTGTGCACCTGCGTTTGTCAGTGCGTTGAAAAGTGTACTTTTGCCGACATTGGGCAAACCAACAATACCAAGTTTCATTTCAATAACTTCCTTTAGAAATAATTCAAGTTATTTTAACATAATATAAAATCTATTTCAATATAAATATTCTTTTAATCTGAAGAAATAATAGCCTTGAGGTGTTAAAATGAAATTCAGAACAGATTTAGCTCTTGAAAGAAGAGAAATACTTGATACACAGCTTGATGGTGTAACTGTTACCGAAAAATATAACAATGAATGTAAAATAACCGAAATCAAAATCAATACCGAATCTGCAGCCAGAAAGCTGGGAAAGGGAATAGGCAAATATATCACAATTGAAATGAATTCCTTTTCTGATGAAGCAGCAGTTTCGGAGGGCAGATTGAACGCCCTGGTGGAGGGAATAAAAGCTCTTCTTCCCCCAAAAGAGGGTACTGTGCTTGTGGCGGGTGTGGGTAATTCCGAAATGACATCCGATGCTTTGGGACCATTCACAGCTTCAAAGGTTTTTGCGACTCGGCATATAAGCGATGAGCTTTGTAAATGTGCAGGGATAAATGCTTCGCTCAGACCGGTTGTATCTCTTTCCACGGGCGTTATGGGACAGACTGGGATTGAGTCAGGGGAATTTATCAAGAGCATTTGTGATACTGTGAAGCCTTGTTGTGTGATAACGATAGATGCCTTGGCAGCAGGCAGCATAGCAAGATTAGGAAGAACAGTTCAGATGTCCGATACGGGCATATCTCCCGGCTCAGGTGTGGGAAACAGCAGAAAGCGTATTGATGAAGAGTATCTTGGTGTGCCTGTTATTGCAATCGGTGTGCCCACTGTGGTGGATTCTCTCTCCCTTGCTTGTGAAATCTGTGATGTGTCTGAGGAGCAATTAAACAGAGGAAATGTAACCCAAGCAGATGGTCTTGTGGTAGCTCCCAAGGATGTGGATCTGCTTGTAAAAAATGCTGCGTATATTCTCGCTTTATCCATCAATTGCGCTTTACAGCCCCAATTAACAACCAAGGAATTATACGCTTTTATGTAATAATTTTCAGCCCACCGTCATAGTCTTTTATGTAGGTGGTGTTGCTGTGAAAAACGGTGGTTTAAAAAATATGATTTGCGTTGTGCTCTGCTTTTGCCTTCTGCTGTACTTCATCTTTAACGGAGAGGTGATGGCGTTTTCTGTGTGTCGTCTTTTGGGCGGCTTTGAGTATAATGGCACTTCGAGTACGGTTGTGAGTGGGGATGCCTTCTCTGTAACAGGCTATGGTGGTGGAGCATATGCAAATACTAGCGCAGGGAATGCCCCAACAGATGTAGAGGTTCTTAAAAGACAAGCAGAGTCTGTTTTTAAAAACTACACAAGGGCAGGAACTATAAAAGAAACGAAGATGGGAGCAACCACCAAAACCCTCGTCTCAGGTAATATTCAGATTGATAATAAAACCAATCAGACTATAAGCATCCAGAAGCTTCTTAAAGCGACGCCCGATTTGGACGGAATTGAAAAGGAAAAGCCATCAATTCTCGTTTACCATACCCACACAACTGAGGGCTACGAAATGCTTGATTTAGGTTGGTATGCAAAGGAGTATAATTCCCGCACCCAGGATGCAAACAAAAATATGGTCAGGGTAGGCAATGAGCTTGTTAAAACTCTGGAAGAGGCAGGGTATAATGTTATTCACGATACCACAATTTATGATTCTTCATATAATGGTGCTTACGCCAGGTCGAGGGTCAGTGTGGAAAAATATCTTCAACAGTATCCATCCATAAATATAACACTTGATGTGCATCGGGATGCAATTCATTATGATGACAAAACACGGTGCAAGCCCACTGTCCGGATAAATGGCAAAAAGGCTGCTCAGGTAATGATTATTTCAGGCTGTGAGGGTGATGGTGTGGAGGATTTCCCTGAATGGTATGAAAATCTTACCTTTGCGACCCATCTGCAAGCTGTGACGCAGACCAAATACCCCGACTTGATGAGGCCTGTGTATTTCTGTCACAGAAAATACAATATGGATGTAACAAATTGCTCTCTTTTGCTTGAATTTGGCACAGATGCAAACACACTGGAGGAAGCTGTCTATTCTGCTCAGCTGGTAGGAGAGTCGCTTGCCGAATTATTGAGGAATGAAAATAAATGAAATTTGAAAAATTGTTTAAATATTACACCATAAGTATCATAGTGTTAATGCTTCTTTTAACCTTTGTCTGCGTCTGTCTGGGTGTTGCAAATAAGGGTAAAAGTAATTTGGGAGGAGTGCAAAGCAACAGCTCTTTGGAAATTTGCACACAAAAATCCCGTTGGTATTGTTGAAATGTGAAAAAATGAAGAGGTTTTTGTAAAAGTGCAAAAATTCTATTGAAAATTATATATGTTTATTGTAAAATATTAGCAAAGAATACTATGTTGTGCTAATGTAGTATTTTTAGACCTCATAGGAGAGATGACACATAATGCCAGTTAAACTTAACACACGATATCTTGAGGGCTTTGTAGCAGAAGCAGATGTGAAAGCGATTGCCCCCGAGGTAGAAAAAGCAACACAACTTCTTGATTCCCGCACAGGAGCAGGCAACGATTTCCTCGGTTGGCTCGATTTACCTGTTGATTACGATAAAGAAGAGTTTGCAAGAATCAAAAAAGCAGCAGAAAAGATCCGTAATGACAGCGAGGTTCTCGTTGTTATCGGTATCGGTGGCTCATATCTCGGAGCGAGAGCAGCCATTGAATTCTGTAAATCTCAAAACAGAAATCTTATTGAAAAGCCACAGATTATTTTTGCAGGCAACACCTTGTCAGCATCTGCACTTGCAGAAACAGTAAAGCTTTGCGAGGGTAAGGATTTCTCTGTTAATGTTATTTCCAAGTCAGGCACAACAACAGAGCCAACAATAGCATTCAGAGTTTTCAAAGAGCTTCTTGAAAAGAAATACGGAAAAGAAGAAGCAGCAAAGAGAATTTATTCCACAACGGACAAGGCGAGAGGTACTCTTAAAGAGCTCTCAGATCGCGAGGGCTATGAGACCTTTGTTATCCCTGATGATGTGGGTGGCAGATATTCAGTGCTCACAGCAGTTGGTCTTCTTCCTATTGCTGTTGCAGGCATAGATATTGACAAAATGATGCTCGGTGCAGCAGATGCTCGTTCAGCATACGCAGGTGGCGATGTTTACACCAACGATTGCTACAAATATGCGGCAATGAGAAATATCCTTTACCGTAAGGGCAAGGCAGTTGAGATGATGGTTTCTTACGAGCCTGATTATACCATGATGAATGAATGGTTCAAGCAGCTTTACGGTGAAAGTGAAGGAAAATGCGGAAAGGGTCTTTTCCCTGCTTCGGCAGTTTTCTCAACCGATCTCCACTCTCTCGGACAGTATGTTCAGGATGGTGAGAGGCTTATGTTTGAAACTGTTGTAATGTTCAATGAGCCAAAGGAAGAGCTTATTATCGGCTTTGATGAGGAAAACGGAGACGGCTTCAATTTTGTTGCAGGTGAGTCTGTTGACTATGTTAACAAGAAGGCTTTCCTCGGCACAGTTCTTGCACACACCGATGGTGGTGTTCCGAACATGATTCTCGAATTGGAAAAAATGGATGAGTATGAATTCGGCTATCTTGTTTATTTCCTTGAAAAGGCTTGTGCAGTTTCAGGCTACATTTTAGGAATCAATCCATTTGATCAGCCGGGTGTTGAGAGCTATAAAAAGAATATGTTTGCATTGTTGGGCAAGCCTGGCTATGAGGGACATAAAAAAGCTCTCGAGGCAAGACTTTAAAACAGAAATCACGCCATAAGGCGAGAAATATACGACGGAGGTAATTACTATGATTTCACTTATTATCGGCAACAAGGGTTCCGGCAAAACAAAGAGACTTATCGCTCTTATCAATGAGGCGGTTGAAAAGTCAGACGGAACAGTGGTTTGTATAGAGAAATCCCCATTACTTACTTACGAGGTAACTCATAAGGCAAGACTTATCGAAACAGAAAGATTTGCAGTTGAAGGCTGCGATGCTTTCTATGGTATGGTTTGTGGTATCATTGCACAGGACCATGACCTTACAGAGGTTTTTGTTGATGCAACATTCAAGATTGTTGGCAGAGACTACGATGAGTTTGCTGCTCTTATCAATAAGCTTAGCAAGATTTCCGAAGAAGCAGGTGTGGATTTTGTATTCACCGTTTCAGAAGATATGGATAAGCTTCCTGAGGCACTTTTTGCTAACGCAAAGGTTATCTGATAGCTGTAAAACCAAACCTCGGTTAACTCTGTGTTATCCGAGGTTTTTTCTTTAAAAATCTTTCGTTTAGTTATTGACAAAATCGTAAGAAGATAATATAATATTCGGGTATGTTGAGAGGTAAAGTGTATGATTATCGAACTTGAATCAGTTTTTAACACAGAAGGCTTAAAGCTTCCTTTTGATTATGAGCTTGATTTATCTGCAATTCAGGTTTCAGGCTATTCACCAATTGCTCAGCCTGTAAGGGTGAGTGGCAAGGTGGAAAACAAGGCAGGTATCGTTAATCTTACCGGAAATGCTCAGGTGATTTACACAGCACCATGTGACCGTTGTGCAACGGAGGTTAGTAAGGAATATAACTTTCCGCTTGAACACACACTTGTTGTTGCTCTTGAAAGTGGCGAGAATGATGCATTCTTAGAGGTGCCGAATCTTCGCCTTGATCTCGATGAGTTAGTTGAAGAAGATGTCAATCTCGCTCTTCCTTCAAAATACCTTTGCAACGAGGAATGTAAGGGCTTGTGCATGAGTTGTGGCAAGAACCTTAACGAAGACCAATGTAATTGTAAAGCACCGGTTGATCCAAGATTTGCCGCGCTTCTCGATTTGTTGGATGAATAAGTGAATTTTTAAAGAATATATAGGAGGTTTTTCAAATGGCAGTACCAAAGAGAAGAGTTTCTAAAGCAAGACGTGACAAAAGACGTTCAAACGTATGGAAGATGGATGCAGTTGCACTCGTAAAGTGCCCAAACTGTGGTGACTTCAAGAGACCACACAGACTTTGCACAGCATGTGGCTACTACAACGGCAAGCAGGTAGTTTCTGTAGACTAATCTGCAATAGTTTGTAACTCGAGTTTGAGGGCGGTGAGAGGTATCTCCCCGCCCTATTATCCGTTTATTCGGGAGGTGTTGTTTTGTCAGTTGTGATTCAATCTGTTCTTGCAGACTCATATAGTGAAAAATCAGGTTTGATGTCCGGTGATGTGCTTGTGAGTGTGAACGGAACAGAAATTTACGATGTTCTGGATTATCGTTTCTGCATACAGGCGAGAAAGCTCAGTCTTTCTGTTGAACGTCAAGGTGTGCCAATGAATTTCAGTATTCGTAAAAGCGACGAATTTGCAGATATTGGTCTGGAATTTGAGACATATCTTATGGATAAGCAACACTCCTGCAAGAATAAATGTATTTTCTGTTTTGTTGACCAGATGCCCAAGGGAATGAGGGAATCTCTTTATTTCAAGGATGATGATTCAAGACTTTCATTCCTTTTTGGTAACTACATTACATTAACAGGCTTGTGCGAACGGGAAATTCAGCGTATAATTGATATGCACATTTCTCCTGTGAATATTTCTGTTCACACCATGAATCCCACCCTCCGTGTTGAAATGATGAAGAATCCTTCGGCAGGGAAGGTGCTTAAGAATCTCGAACGTTTTGCTGAAAATGGGATTGAAATGAACACCCAGCTTGTTTTGTGTCCGGGGATTAACGATGGTGATGAGCTGAGATATTCTTTGAGTGAATTAGGCAAAATGTATCCTGCTGTCAAAAGCATTGCAGCTGTGCCCGTAGGTCTCACCAGGTATCGTGATGGCTTGGCACATTTACGTAGCTACACAAAAGAGGAAGCAGCACAGGTTATTGATATAATAGATGAATTCAATGCTCACTTTTCTTTCTTTAATAATGGTGAGATCATTGCCTTCCCGTCAGATGAGTTTTATCTTCTTGCTGAAAGAGAGCTTCCTTCTGCAGAGTATTATGGAGAATTCAGTCAGCTTGATAATGGCGTGGGTGTTTGTGCACTTCTCAAGGATGAGTTTATGACGGCTCTTGGTGAAGCCACACCTAAGCAGGTTGACAGAACAGTAACCATAGCAACGGGTGTTTCAGCATATGATTTGCTTTGTGAGCTTTCTCTTGCAGCACAGGAAAAGTTTGAGGGTCTCACGGTAAATGTTGTTAAAATAGTAAATAACTTTTTCGGTGATAAGGTGACCGTGGCAGGTCTCATTACCGGACAAGACTTTATTAATCAGCTGAAGGGAAGAAATTTTGGAGATGCACTCCTGATTCCTGCTGTGTCCCTTCGTAACGAAAGAGATAAGTTTCTTGATGATATAACCATTGAAGAACTTTCTCAAAAACTTGGTATTATCGCAGAGCCCGTTGAAAATGACGGTGCTCGGCTTCTTGAAAAAATAGTAGGAGGTGTTTAATATGCCAAAGCCGGTAGTTGCCATTGTTGGCAGACCAAATGTTGGTAAATCAACACTTTTTAATAAATTAACAGGTACTCGTCTTGCCATTGTTGATAACACACCCGGTGTTACCCGTGACAGGCTTTTTGGCGATTGTGAGTGGCTCGGTCACGAGCTTCTTCTCGTTGACACAGGTGGTATCGAGCCATATTCAAACGATATCATTCTTTCACAGATGAGAAGGCAGGCGCAGCTTGCCATAGACAGCGCAAATGTTATTGTTCTTGTAACAGATGTTCGTTGCGGCGTTGTTGCAACGGATGAAGAGGTTGCAACAATGCTCCAGAAGAGTGGTAAGCCCGTTGTTCTCGCTGTTAATAAATGTGACGGATTGGGAGCGCCACCACCGGAATTCTATGAATTCTATAATCTTGGCCTTGGTGATCCTGTTCCGGTTTCTTCTGTGCACGGTCATGGCACAGGTGATCTTCTTGATGAAATAATCAAGCATATCCCCGATGAATATCTCGTTGACGATAGGGATGAGGATGATTACATCAAGGTTGCTGTTATCGGTAAGCCCAATGTGGGTAAATCTTCACTTGTTAACAAAATCATCGGCGAAGAGAGAATGATTGTTTCCAATATCGCAGGTACCACAAGAGATGCCACGGACAGCTTTATTGAAAATGAGCACGGTAAGTTTATGTTTATTGACACAGCAGGTCTCAGGCGTAAATCCAAGGTTGAGGATGCCGTCGAAAAATACAGCGTCCTCAGAACAGATATGGCTGTGGAAAGGGCAAATGTCTGCGTTATTATGATAGATGCACTCGAAGGCTTCACAGAGCAGGATAGTAAGGTTGCAGGCAGGGCACTTGATCAGGGCAAGGGCTGCATCATTGTTGTGAACAAGTGGGATGCCTATGAAAAAGACGGTAAGACAATGGACTCTTATCGTAAGCAGCTTATGAAGGATTTTTCGTTTATGAGCTTTGCCCCGATTATCTTTATTTCTGCAAAAACAGGTCAGCGAGTTGACAGGCTTTTTGAGCTTATCAAGTTTGTTGATACACAGAATGCAATGAGAATCAAAACAGGTCAGCTCAACGAAATTCTTGCAGCTGCAACATTGCGTGTTCAGCCACCAACAGACAAGGGCAAGAGACTCAAAATTTTTTATATGACACAGGCATCCACGAGACCGCCAACATTTGTGTGCTTTGTGAACTCAGCAGAGCTTTTTCATTATAGCTATCAACGTTATATCGAAAATCAGATTCGTGAGGTTTATGGTCTTGAGGGTACACCTGTTCGTTTCGTGATTCGCGAAAGAGACGAAAAGAGTAAGCATTAACGGGGAGAATTATTGTGGCAGATAAAAGAAATCCTAGGGATAATAAACACAATATATCAATAGAAGAGGATTATATTGAGCTGCTTAACAGTGTTAAGCTTGATGATGAGTATGAGGATATCTACAGTGATTCATCACATTATGAGGATTCCTCCGAAGGAGATATCTATATCGGTAAGGTGAAATCTGATGATAATGATATCTACATATCCCGTAGAGGTAGGAAGCATCACATTGAGATTGTGGATGAAGAAGATGATGAGGATGTCTATTCATATATCAATTACGAAGATTATGAAGAGGATAACGATGAAGAAGAGTCTTCTGTTTGCGTAAAGCAACCAAAGCATACGAGGTATGCTCCACAGGATGAAGATGAGGTTTCTGATTTCGAAGCGCGTCACGGAAAAAGATCCAAAAAGAAAAAGCATCCCATCCTTGTTTTTGTTGTTATCCTTCTCGTGCTTACAATAGGTCTGGGGGGAGCAGGCTTCCTTGCAATGAGCAGCGTTGTGGGCGAATTCACTGAAGCAGAAGAGATTGTTCATATTGATGATGTCAATTCTCTCGTTTCAGCTCCACATGTGCGCAACATTCTTCTTATCGGTGCAGATAAAGAGAAGGGTGGAGCCTCCCGAAGTGATAGCATTATGATTTGCTCAATTAATAGTCAGACCGGCAAGATTACTGTCGTTTCAATTCTTCGTGATACTCATCTTGATGTGCCGGGACATCGGGAGTCAAAGATTAATGCCGCTCACTCGTGGGGGGGACCAAATCTTCTTATTCAGACCATTGAACAGAATTTTGGCATAAAAATAGATGACTATGCAACAGTTAATTTTGATATGTTCAAGGCTCTTGTGGATGGCATTGGTGGCATTTATGTTGATGTTTCCGAGGCAGAGGCAAAGCATCTCAACAGCCATTTTAAATTGGGTCAGGAGGGCAAACGCCCCAAGCTTGAAAGTGGAGAGAATGTTTATCTTGATGGTTACTATGCTCTTTGTTATGCACGAATCAGAAAGCTTGATTCAGATTTTCAGAGAACAGAGCGTCAGCAGAAGGTTATTGCTGCAATTATAGAAAATATCAAGGGAAGACTTAATCCTGCAGGAATCCCCGAGCTTATGAAAACAGCAAAGGCTGTTGCACCGTATATTGAAACCACGCTTTCAGAAGCAGATGTGTTATCTTTGATAACAAGCCTTTCCTCGTGTCTTGCAAAATCAGGGGGAGATGTGGGTGAGATTATGGTATCTGCACAGCTTCCCTATAAGGATACATGGTGGTATTCAAGCGAGTGGGATGGCTCAAGCATTTCCATAGATCTTGATGAAAATAAGCAGCTTCTCTATAATCAGCTTTATGGTGAGGCTTCTCCTGAAGAATCAACGGAAGATATAAAAGAATAAAATGTAATAAAACGAAATGCTCCCGCATATATTTTCTTTGAGAATATATGAAGGGAGTTTATTTTTATGGACATCTCATTAAAACACGAGGATTATAAGCTTTTGGTGGTTAATAATGACAATTGCGTGGAGGAGGAGCTTTCTGCGGAAATTATTCTGCCTGAGTACATGCCTGAAATATTGCATATCATAAAATCTGTTGCTCAGCCCAGGGTGGCATCCTGTAAGCTTGTGGGTGAGAGAGTAACTGTTGAAGGAAGCTGTGAACTGAGGCTTATTTATACCGGTGAAGATGGCTGTATATATTCTTTTTCTCAGAACAAGCCATTTACAGCCTTCAAGGAAAACGAAAGCTTTGCGAATGCTGTGGATGTTAATACAACAGTGAAGACCTCCTTTGTTAATTGCAGAGCCACGGGCACTAAAAGGGCGGAAATTAAAGCAGGGATCGGCATCAGGTTTAATGTATCTTTTTTCGAAGCAAAGGATATAATCTCTGTGGAGAATTGTCATCTCGAAGAGAAATCTGTTGAGCTGAAAGTGTTTTCTGCAGGCTGCAGGAAAACCCGTGCATTTGCTATGAGTGACACTGTGAGCTTATCTGTGCCTTCTGCTTTTGTTTTGGGCTGTAATGCTACAGCAAGGCTTGATGAGGTCAGGAAAATCAGCAATAAGATAATGCTAAGAGGCGAAGCCGTTGTTGATATATGCTATGTTAATAGCGATAACAGAGCACAGACACAGAGCCTTTCTCACTCAATTCCACTCAATCAGATTATTGAGCTTGAGGGCTTTGAGGAAACCTTTGTTGGTGATATAAATATTGAGGTGTCGGCTATTGAGGTTATCCCAAAAGGTGAGCACGATACCTTTGCAACAGCCTTTGACATATCTCTTGGTCTTGAGGCTTGTGTTACAATGTGGCAGGAGAGAGATTTGAAAATCATAACCGATGTGTATAGTGTGGAAGGAGCTGTTGCTTTGAAGAAAAGCCCATATACCTTCCATAGTCCACTTGGTAAAATTGATGATAATTTTCTGTGTGAAAACAGCTTCACAGTGGCAGGTGAAGAGGTAACACAGCTTCTTCAGACCCGGGGAGAAATAACCGGTGTAAAGGTTAAGTGGGAGGATGGTGTTGCTACTGTCAGTGGCAGCTTGTGTGTTTCTGTCATTTTCAGGGACATTGCAGGTGCAGTGTCAAATGTTAACAAGGTCTTTGATTTCAGCTATAAGCATTCCGTTTCCTGTAAGAGTGAGGATGTAATGTGTGATCCATCTGTTAAAATAGATGGTATCACGGCAAATATAACAGCGGCAAATACTGTCAGTGTTAAAGCTGAGCTTAGAGTGTGTGGCACATTACTTGAAAAAATAACTATTGACACAATTACAGATATCACTGTTGCTGAAAACTCCTCGAAGGGCAGAAGAATGCCTATAACCATCTATTTTCCTTGCGAAAACGGGGAGTGCTTGTGGGATATTGCAAAAAGATATAACACTACCGTAAGTGCAATCGCAGAGGAAAACGGGATATCAGGCGACACAACGGAGAATCTTAAGATCTTATTCATCCCATCTGCTTGAAATTAAATCGAAATGAATGTATAATGACAGATATCAATTAGATATCTGTCATTTTTTTGAGGTGGATTATGGAATATAAAAAGCTTTTAACCTTCAGCTTTGATGATGGTGTCCTTCAGGATGAAAGAGTTATTCAGATTCTTAATAAATATGGTCTTAAAGCAACCTTTAATCTTAATTCCCGGCTTTTGGGAACAGAGGGTGAACTTATCATTAACGGGAAGAGGATTAACCACACCAAAATTCCTACTGAAAGAGTGAAAGAAATATATTCAGGCCATGAGGTGGCTGCTCACACATTAACTCATCCGTTGCTGACTCAGCTTTCCGAGGATGAGGTTATTCGTCAGGTCGAGGGAGACAGACTGGCTTTGTCGGAGATTGTGGGGTATGAGGTGAGAGGCTTTGCTTACCCCGGTGGTGGCGTCAATTGTGACACAAGGCTTGAGAAGATTCTTCGCGAGAAAACAAATGTTGAATATGCAAGAACAACTATACCAACCTTCAAATTTGATTTGCAGGAGGATAACCGATTTTTGTTCAATCCTACCTGTGCACTGGTAAAGGATAAGCATGATATACTCGGCTTATTCGATGACTTGATTTCATTTGATATGGGTGGAATTGAGCTTTTATATATATGGGGACATACCTATGAGCTTGATATAAATGATGATTGGGAGTATTTTGAGAGCATATGCCGATTCATCAGTGGCCGCGAGGATGTGTATTATTGCACAAATATTGAGGCGTTTGATTATATAAAAAGTAAAAATATTTAAGAGAAAACTATTGATTTTTCAAAAGTGTTGTGTTATTATATTCGAGTCTATGTGTGCGTTGTTACCCGAATAGGTGTCAACGGCAATTAATGGCAACATTAAAGCTGGCGGTCCGCTGCGATTTAACATCGGTATGAACGCTTGAAAAAAACGGAGGATTATTATGGACGCATTAAAACTCATTGCACAGGACAGCCTTAAGGCTGAGAAGCCTTCATTCGAAATCGGTGATACAATCCGTATCGGCGTTAAGATTCGTGAAGGTGAGAGAGAAAGAATTCAGGAGTTCGAAGGCACAGTTATTGCTAAGAACGGAAGTGGCATCTCTGAAACATTCACAGTTCGTCGTGTATCATACGGCGTTGGTGTTGAAAGAGTATTCCCAATTCACTCACCCAATGTTGCAGATGTAAAGATTGTTCGTCGCGGTAAAGTTCGCAGAGCAAAACTCTACTATCTTCGTGACAGAGTTGGTAAGGCTTCTAAGGTTAAGGAGAAAATCGGCTGATTGTAGTCGGAAGAGCAGGGCAGATAATTTATCTGCCCTTTTTTCTTACTTTTATTCTCAAATTTTTTCTAAAATAACTTTTATTTAATTTAAAATAGGTGTATAATAAATCTATTATTTTACAAGAGGTGATTCACTTGCGTAAAACTGAAGAGTACAGCATCTCTCTTTCTTCTGAAGCACAGGAGCCAAGGAAAAAGCGTAAAAATGGAAAAATGAGTTTATTTGATGTTTTCCAGTCTGTTGTTGCTGCAGTTGTTGTTGTAACAATCTTTTCTCTTTTTTGCTTCAATGTGTTCAATGTTGAGGGTCCTTCCATGAGACCGACACTTGAGCCGGGTGATAAAATTGTTGTATCAAACATTGGCTACAAGCCACAGCCGGGTGATATTGTTGTAATAACAGATGCCGATAATAACAAAGAATCCCTTTGCAAAAGAGTCATTGCTGTTGCAGGTGATGAGGTTGATATAAATTTTGCAACAGGTGTTGTAACCGTTAATGGCAGAGAAGAACATTATTCTGAAGAACTGACTAAACAGCAGGCGGATATTGCATTTCCGTTAACAGTACCCGAAGGCACTATTTTCGTGCTGGGCGATAACAGAGATGTTTCTCTTGATAGCCGCTCAAGCAGAGTAGGCTGCGTGGATGAAAGACTCATTGTCGGCAAGGTTTTATTCAGATTTTTCCCCTTAGGTGATTGGACGGTGGAATAAATGAGTGATAAGAAAAAATTCAAGGCTCAGGAAGCCTCGCTTGAACAGGTTGTTATCGGTGAGGAAGAGGAAATCAATTTTGAAAACAAAAGTGATTCCGAAGAGCTTGTAACGGATGTTTCAGTCGCATCTCCCATTAAAGCCGGTGAGGAAGAGGTTGTAACTGAAGAGGAATTAAATAAAGGTGAAAACAAAGGTAAGAAACAGCTTTATTTGACAATATATGATTTCGTTTCAATTATAATGGCGTCATTTATCGTTGTGGCAGTTATCTTTTCCTTCTTTTTCAGAGTTGTAAGTGTTGACGGAGAGTCAATGGAGGATACTCTTAAGCATAAGGATGTTCTTCTTACAGTAAACAAATCAGAATATGTTTATGGAGATATTGTTGTCATAACTCAGGACACTTATTTCAAAAAACCACTTATCAAAAGAGTAATAGCTGTTGGCGGTCAAACAGTGGATATCAACTATGATACCAACACTGTTTATGTTGATGGCGTTGCCTTGGATGAGCCTTATGTGAAGGAATATTACCTTGCGAAGAAGGGTGGCTACCGAGAATTCCCGTACACAGTTCCAGAAGGTTATCTCTTCTGTATGGGTGATAACAGAAACAATTCCTCAGATAGCCGTTCAGACCTTGTCGGCCCTGTTGATGAACGCGAAATTTTGGGAAAGGCTGTTATAAGAATTATGCCTTTCGGAGATTCGGATATATACGATTATGAATGATACACAAAAACAAGTTGTACAATGGTTTCCGGGCCATATGGCGAAAACGCGCAGACTCATCAAGGAGAGTCTTCCTTTTGTGGATTTGGTGACGGAAATTGTTGATGCACGAATTCCCATGAGCTCATCAAATCCCGAGCTCAAGGAAATGATTGGCAACAAGCCAAGAATAGTTCTGCTCAATAAGTGTGACGTGGCTGATGATAAAGCCACTGCTCGTTGGGTACAATACTACAAGGATAACGGAATGTATGCAATTCCTGTGGATTGCCGGACCGGTAAGGGGCTTAATGCTTATCTTCCATTGGTGAGAGAGGTGCTTAAGGATAAGCTTCGTCGTAACGCCGAGAAGGGAATGGCAGGTAAGCCACTGCGTGTAATGGTTGTTGGAATACCTAACACGGGCAAATCCTCGTTTATTAACAGAATGGCAGGCAGAAATCGTGCCAAGGTTGCTGATAAGCCTGGTGTTACCCGTTCAAACAGCTGGTTTGCCGTAGGTAGTGGAATTGAGCTTCTTGATACTCCGGGTGTTTTGTGGCCCAAATTTGAGGATAAAGCTGTTGGTGACAAGTTGGCATTTATAGGCTCTGTTAAGGATGAAATTCTTGATACTGAGACAATGGCACTCAGACTTATTGATTTCCTTAAGGATGGTTATTCAGACCGTCTTGCCGAAAGATTTAAAATATCAGATTTTCAGGATAAGGAGAATTATGAGGTTCTTGAAATGATCGGCAGGAAAAGGGGAATGCTCATTTCAGGTGGCGAGATTGACTACGAAAGAGCATCTGTTATGCTTCTCGATGAATATCGTGGAGGAAAATTAGGTAGGCTCACACTTGAATTTCCCGAATAATTATTATAAAATAGACCTTGGATAAAATATCCGAGGTCTTGTTTTTTGAGGTGTTATTATGTTGGATTTTTCATATGAAAAAGAAGCTCACGAAAATGGCTATGCTGTTGTCTGTGGTGTGGATGAAGCAGGCAGAGGACCACTGGCAGGCCCTGTTTTTGCGGCAGCAGTTATCCTTCCTGAAAATTATACTCACGAGATTCTCAACGATTCAAAGAAATTATCCGAAAAAAAGAGGGATATTGTTTTTGACGATATAATCCGTGACGCAGTGGCATATTCTGTGGGAATTGCAACAGAGAAAGAGATTGATGAAATAAATATATTGAATGCAACCTTTCTTGCAATGAGAAGGGCTGTTGACGGACTTTCTGTTAAACCTGATTTAGCTTATATAGATGGTAATCAGTACCCTAAAACAGGTGTTAAGGAGATTACAATTGTCAAGGGAGACAGTAAATGTATGTCCGTTGCTGCAGCATCAATTATTGCAAAGGTCAGCAGAGACAGGTATATGCTTAAGGTTGCTGAGGAATATCCTCAGTATCAGTTCACTAAGCATAAGGGCTACGGCACAAAGCTTCATTATGAAATGCTTGAACAGTATGGTGTTTCTCCGGTTCACAGAAGGAGCTTTCTTAAAAAGATTCTCGGAGACACAGTAAAATGAACACAAGGCTTTTAGGTGCTAAAGGTGAATATTTCGCCTCAAGATATCTTCGTGATAAGGGGTATGACATATTAAGCGGGAATTTTGTTGGTGGAACAGGCGAAATTGACATTGTTGCCACAGACAATAATTTCATCTGCTTCGTTGAGGTTAAAACCAGAACAAGGGGAACAATGTTTGCTCCTGCTGAGGCTGTTGACCGCAGGAAACAGGAAAATATAAGAAGTGCTGCAGCTGTGTATATGAAGGACTTTCCTGCCGGAGTGAGAATGCGCTACGACATAATTGAAGTGCTTGTTGATGAAAACGCACAGCTTCTTGAAATCAATCATATTAAAAATGCATTTTAATAGTAAAAGTAACCCCGGAACAATTTCTGTTCCGGGGTTATGTGCTTTATTGATATCAATAAGAGTACTGGGATAATGCGTTCTGTGAATAATGAGAAGCGTTGCTATTGATGATTTTCTCAACACTTTTTGATGTCCATTTAACGATGAGTTCGTTTGCAGATGTGTTCTCTTTGATGTCCTCGAAAGAGTCTTCAACATAAGCATTGTAATCGTCAGATGAAAGTGTGGTACGGATATCGCTCTCCCATTTCTCTGTTGGGTCTGAGCTTACCATGTACATAATGTGATAACCATAGTCTGTCTTGATGATGCCTGTATCACCTTTCTTGTGATCACCAAGAGACCACTCAAGGAATTCGGGAACATAGCTTGATGTGGAGGTGACGCCTTCATAAAGACCACCTGTTGCAGCAGAAGCTGTGTCATCTGTGTGAGCCTTAACAAGCTCAATGAACTTTTCCTCTGTTGCGCCTTCATTCTTCCACTGCTGAAGAAGTTTATCTGCTTCTGTCTTTGCTGCTGCAAAGTTTGCTGCGATTTCATCTTCTGAAAGCTTAATGCTTGCACCCTCTGCATCTTCTCTTGTTGTCTGTGCCTGAACGAGGAGATGACGAACATCAGCAGAAGCAACGGATGTATCCTTATGTGCAGGTTCTGTCATAAGAATGATGTAATAAGCTTCCTGAAGCTCAACATCAAATATTGCGATATCTCCTGCAACTCTCTTTGCGTCGAATGTCCAATTTGCAAAATCCTCGGAAAGCTGAGTGAGGTTTGTTTTAGTAAGGTTTTCTGCAAGTGTTGTGCTGTCAGAAGCATAAGCATCTTTGTATGATGCCGGTGCAAATTTCTTTGCTGCTGCAACAAAAGCATCCACTGTAGCAGCCTCGCTCTTGAACTGCTCTGCACGGGCTTTTGCTTGCTCCTTGGTATAAACAGGATCTGTTGAACCTTCAACTGCTTTTGCATAGCTTACTGTAAAATATCTGAAGCTTGCAACATCAATTTCATCCTTATGATCTGCATAGTATTTATCAACAGTTTCTTTGGTGATGTTGGATTGTGCCTGCTTCTGATACCACTGAAGGTAGAGTCTTGCGATGCTGTCTCTTTCTGAGAGCTCTCTGAGAACCTTTTCGTTCACACCTGAACCGTAAACTCTTGCGATGTAGTTATCAAGAGCGTAGTCAGCCTCTTTTGCTTTTTCAGCATGAGTGTCGATATACTCTTGGATTTCGGTTTCGATTTCGGTTTTCTGAGCTTCAGTGATTTCAAAACCGTTAGCCTTTGCTTCTTCGCTCATTGCTTCATTGTAAAGCTTTTTCATAAGAAAAGCTCTCTGTGGAGCAGTGTATCTGAAATAATCCTGCCATGTCTTTACGGTTTCGGGAGCATCGTCACCGGTGTAATCCTGTTCAGCCGGACTTGTGTAAAGGTTGAAGTAGGCTGAACCTGCACCAGGGCTCTGCTGGTCATATTGCTGAGACATTGACGCAGCCTCGTTGTAAAGATTCATATAGTAGTAATTGTACTCTGCAGCTGTAATCTTTTCTTCACCATAGGTTGCCGCTGTGAGAATTCTCTGAGGTACACCGAAAATGTTACTGAGCATGCTTCCGATGCCGAAAAGAACAATACCAACAGCAAGAAGAATGCAAAGAGCTTTAACGATAACTCTTATAACCTTATCTGCCTTGCTGGATTTCTTTTTCTTTGCAGCCTTTGCAAGACGAGCCTTGCGCTGCTCGCGATAAATTTCGGCATTTGTTTTGATTTCATTGTTTGCCATAAAATTTTCATCCTTTGCTATCTATTGTCATGCACTGTGGAACACAGCACACGAATATCGTTTTCTATTTTATAACAATTCTTCAGATTTTACAAGGCTTTTTAGCGATTTAATTGTATATAATATATTTATTTACAATTTATTATATGGTTTTTCATT
Source organism: Clostridia bacterium (assembly GCA_017380615.1). Taxonomy (GTDB): domain Bacteria; phylum Bacillota; class Clostridia; order Oscillospirales; family Acutalibacteraceae; genus DTU089. The sequence goes on from JAFODQ010000021.1 coordinate 37,762, forward strand.
TTTAAAGCATCGTGAGGTTTGACATTGCTCTGCTTATCGTGTTATTATATTGATAATCTTTTTTAAGAACGGTGTATTTATGAACAGAAAGAAAGTAAATAGAAAAATTATAATTATCACAGCAGTTGTGCTTGTTGCGGCTGTTGTTGTGGGTGTGGCTTTACCGTTGTTTTTAAATAAACAGACAAACAACTTTATGCTCGGTAACGCTGGTGATGCAAAAGAATCTGCCAACGGATACAATGTTTGCTTCGGTGAAGGATTTAAGTATCTTTTTAACAGTTCAGATTCTGTTTTTGCAATCAGCTCGTCTGATGGAAAAAACATTTTCACCTCGCATAGTAGAGCTGCGGCAGCAAATTCGCTTGCCACAATTCTTGATATCAGGTTGAGAGATAAAAAGGGTAATTCCTATTCAATGGATTCGTCTGCAAACAGCGTTGCAGCAGCTGACTTTAAAATTGTTTCGCAGGATGTAAATCACATAAATGTGGTGTATGAGCTTAAACCGGCATCAACTAATGGTAAGCTTCCTGTAAATGAACTTAATGTGAGCATTCCCGTTCTTTTTGAGTTCTCGCATAGTAAGCTTAAGGCTTCTGTTGATATATCAGCAATCACTCTTTCAAAGGGCTTGTATATTGAAAATATCAGCCTGCTGCCGGGGCTTTTCTCTGTTGAGTCAGGTGCAAAAAACACTTATTTTACAGTACCTGATGGATGTGGTGCGCAAATAGATGTTGGAGCAGTTACGGAAGCTCCGATTGTTCTTGATTTAAATGTGTATGGTGAGGATGTTTCTTTTGATCCATACTCACAGGGTGCTGTTCTTCCTTTCTTCGGAATTATCCGAAATGGTTTTTCGATAAATTCAATAATCGAAGATGGCGATGCCATATCCAGAATCACCTGCAAAAAGGATGCCCTTGGTGGAGGATATTTATATAACACTTTCAATGTAACCCCTTGCGGAATTGTGGATGGCAAATTTGTCCACGGAGAAAGCTATGATGGAATAATTTCACAGACATATGTTGTCAAAGACAGTGGTGCTACCTACAGCTCAATTGCTGTCCAGGTGAGGGATAGTCTTAATCAGCGCAATTATCTCGCCACATCTCTTGACGGAACATTTACAGATTTTCCGTTCTTTATAAATGTTGTTGGCAGTAACAATGGTAAGAATCCACTCACAACCTTTGAGGATGCAGCTGAAATCACGGCGCTTCTCAAGTCAAGGGGTGTAAGAAGTATTGCCCTGAGAGTTTCAGGCTACGGGGAGAAGGGGCTTGCCACATCACCGGACAGAGTCAATTCTTTCTCTAAAGCATTGGGGGGAAGGGAAGGCTTCTCGGAGCTTAGTGCAGCAGTAAATGAACAGGGAAATTATCTTTTTGTTGATTCAAATATTGTTGCAGATAAAAGCAAAACCTCCTTGCCTGTAAGAATTTATGATGATGTATCAAAATTTGCAGGTTATACTCCTGCGAAGTTTTCCTTGTCAGATAGTAAGGTAGTTGATGGTAGGGTTGCAGATATTTATAATTTTGCAACAGAATATGAAAATGTGAGTATTTGTCTCAACGATGCTTCGAAATTTCTTTACACTGATTTAGAGGGTGGTAAAACAAGACACGAGATGTTGAGCCTTCTTAAGGATGAGGCAAGCACATTGAGTGCAACAGGCAGCCTTATGCTTGATTATCCGGCAGTGTATCTTATGAAAGAGACACAGGCTGTTTTCTCAACACCAATTACAGCCTCATGTGCTGGTGTAAATGGTGTTACATCCGTTCCTATTCTGCAAATTGTTCTTCATGGCGGGGTGGTTTACGGCAGTATCCCTATAAATGTTTCTAATCTCTATGCAGATGATGCGCTCCTTAAGTGCGTGGAATATGGATGTGTTCCGTCATTCCTTTTCGTGCACAGTGAGAATACCCCTATAAGCTATAGCAGCTATGCAACCCAGACAGCAAGGCTTTATTCCAAGGCAAAGCAGCTTATGCCACTCATGAATATGAAAATCACCTCTCACGAGCTGGTAACAGATGGCGTTTATAAAATCACCTATGATTACTCAAAGGTTGTTTATGTGAACTATAACCCATCTCTTGTAGAGGTTAATGGCGTAATGATTTCCGAGAAGGATTTCGTCGTTATATAAACCAAATCCCGACACAGAGTCACTGTGTCGGGATTTAATGTATTTTGTGTTATCTTTTTAACAAAATGTGTTGCATTTCATTTTATTTGTGATAAAATAGTAAAGTAATGTAATTCAAGAAAGGATGAATTCAATGGACTACAAAATGGAATTAACCCCTGAGCAGGCCGCCATTCTCAATGGCGAAAAAGGGGAAGTAATGGCAAAGGTTATGAAGACCCTCGTTATGTACGGCGAAGCATTCGGCGCAACTAAAATGATTCCCGTAACAAGTGAGAAGGGTCACCTTGTTACAAGCTTCGGTCTTAAGGTTATGAGCCCTGTTTATGATCTCATGGATCAGCTTATTGAGGCAGGTATCACATCAACACAGAAATTCTCTGTTGACCCAAAGCCTGTTGACCCAAAGGTTCCCTCAAACTTTGCTAAGAATCTTGTTTTCAACAAGTTTATGTACACAAAGCAGGCAAGCTACGATGAGCAGCTCAGAAAGCTCGGTCTCGTAAGCAACGATGCTTATACATGTACATGCTATATGGATGAGGTAGGCAACACACCAAAGAAGGGTGATATCCTCTCATGGGCAGAGTCAAGTGCTGTTGTTTATGCAAACTCTGTTCTTGGTGCTCGTTGTAACCGTAACTCCGGTATTATTGAGCTTTTCGGCTCAATCGTTGGCTGTGTGCCTTATTTCGGTCTTGTTACTGATGAAGGCAGAAAGGCAACATGGATTGTTGAGGTTAAAACAACCAAGAAGCCTGAAGCACAGATTCTCGGTTCTGCTATCGGAATGAAGGTTATGGAAGACGTTCCTTATGTTAAGGGACTTACAGATTGGATAGGCACAGAGCTTGATGATACCACAAAGGCATATCTTAAAGATTTCGGTGCTGCAACAGCTTCAAACGGTGCTGTTGGTCTCTATCACATCGCAGGTCTTACTCCTGAGGCAGTAGAGCAGGGTGAGAGCCTTATCGCAGAAAATGCTCAGGTTTATGTTATTGATGATGCAGAGCTTGAGAGAGTTTATAAGTCATATCCTGTTATGTGGAAAAAGGCTGATAAGGCACCTCAGCTTTGCTTTATCGGTTGTCCTCATCTTTCTCTTCAGCAGCTCAAGGAATGGACAGACAATGTTTGCGAAGGTCTCAAGAAGAGTGGTAAGAAAAAGGTTACAATCCCGACAGTCTTCACAGCAGCTCCTGCAGTTTGTGATGAATTCAATAAGACTGAATATGCTGCAAAGCTTGCTGCCACAGGCGTAACACTCAGCTACATCTGTCCTCTTATGTATATGAACAACCCTCTTGCTAAGAAGGGTAGAGTTATCACTAACTCAAACAAGCTTCGTACATACACAACTTCTCGTTACTATACAAGCGATGAGATTCTTGACATAATCACAAAGGGGGCAAAATAAGATGAAAACATTTAAAGGTCGTCCCGTTGTACCGGGCACAGCAGAGGCTATAGCTCTCGTTTCTCATGGTGGTTTCAACACACTTGCATCATTCCAGAATGCTCTTCAGTTCGATAAGGAAGAAGATAAGACAGCAAAGTGCGGTGATCAGAATAACCCTGATCTCTACAAGCAGCCAATGGGTGGCTCTGCTCTTTGCCTTCCACAGACAATCGGCTCCACAACTGGTGGTATGGTTCTCTATTGTGCAAAGGTTATGGGCAAGTGTCCTGCATGTATGCTCTTCTCTGAGCATATTGACTCTCTTGCAGCAGCAGGTGCAATCCTTGGTGCTGTGTGGACAGATACTCCAATGCCCACTATCGACTGCCTTGGTGAGGAATTCCTCAACACAGTTAAGACAGGTGATAAGATTAAGGTTTACGAAGACGGAACAGTTGAAATTCTGTAATTAAACCAAAACAAAACCGTAGGTTCTTATGAACCTACGGTTTATTTTTATATTGTTTATTGGTCGGGCTTTTTGTGGATGTTACCATCGCTTCCACCATTGCAGACACAGGTAACATTAGCATAGCTCTTTTGGTCGTTTTTGGTGAGTGTCACAGTGTATGAACCATCACCGGGGCAGAAGGGAATTTCTGCATTGAAAATTTTGTCATTTATAACTTCCGGGGTAATGTTGTTTGGTGATGTGATTGCGCCTTTTTCACCATCGGATGTGATAACAAAAGAGGCGTTTTCGTTGAAGCTGTCTTTCATTGCCCACAATCTTGTGTCTGAGGCAATTTTATCTGATTTAACCCTGCATATCTTGGCTCTGTTGTTTTTCTGGATTCCTGTATAAATAGGGATTGCAACAGCTGTAAGAATACCAAGTATTGCAACAACCACAATAAGCTCCATAAGTGTGAAGCCTTTTTTTGTTTGTAAAAATCTAAACATATTTATCACCCTTCTTTTGAAGTGAAATTTACTCTTTATTCAATATAACATAATAAGCCGAAATTGTAAACAAAAAAATAAAGGATGGTGAAACCATCCTTTACTATATTGAATTAACTCAGATAATGCCCTGAGCCATCATTGCATCTGCGACCTTAACAAAGCCTGCAATGTTTGCACCTGCAACAAGGTCATAGCCGAGACCATATTTCTCTGCAGCAGTAGCTGAATTGTCGTGGATTTCCTTCATGATCTGCTGAAGTCTTGCATCAACCTCTTCTGCAGACCAGCTGTATCTCATTGAGTTCTGACCCATTTCAAGAGCAGAAACAGCAACACCACCTGCGTTAACAGCCTTTGATGGGGCAACAACCTTAACATTTTCCTTGAGGTATTCAAGTGCGTCGTTTGTTGTTGGCATATTGGCAACCTCAATGTAATACTGAACACCGTTTGCAACAAGCTTCTTTGCTTCATCCATGTTGATTTCGTTCTGTGTAGCACAAGGCATAGCAACATCAACCTTAACACCCCATGGCTTTTCGCCGGGGAAGAACTCTGCACCGAACTTGTCAGCATAATCCTGAACCTTGTCACGGCCGGATGCTCTCATTTCAAGCATATATTCAATTTTTTCATCTGTGCAGATACCGTCCTTGTCGTAAACATAACCATCAGGACCTGAGATTGTGAGAACCTTACCACCAAGCTCAGCAATCTTCTTAGCTGCACCCCATGCAACATTACCAAAGCCTGAAAGTGCAAATGTCTTGCCCTTGATGCTTTCGCCAAAGTGATTAAACACTTCACATGCATAGTATGTTGCACCAAAGCCTGTTGCTTCAGGACGAACAAGAGAGCCGCCGTAGGAGAGACCCTTGCCTGTAAGAACGCCGTTTTTGAAAGCGCCCTTGATTCTTCTGTACTGACCATAGAGGTAACCGATTTCTCTGCCACCAACACCGATATCGCCTGCAGGAACGTCAACGTCAGGACCAATGTGTCTGTAAAGCTCTGTCATAAAGCTCTGGCAGAAACGGAGAATTTCCATGTCACTCTTACCGCGTGGATCAAAGTCAGAGCCACCCTTACCGCCACCGATCGGAAGACCTGTAAGGCTGTTCTTGAATGTTTGCTCAAAAGCAAGGAATTTCATAATACCTGAGTAAACTGACGGATGGAAACGGAGACCACCCTTGTAAGGACCGATAGCACCATTGAACTGAACACGGTAACCTGTGTTAACATGAACCTTGCCGTTGTCATCTGTCCAGGTAACACGGAATGTGATCTGTCTTTCCGGCTCAACGATTCTTTCGAGCAATGAATATTTTTCATATTCAGGATGCTGTTCAATAACAGGAGCAAGAGATGTTAATACCTCTGTAACTGTCTGCACGAACTCAGGCTCGCTTGCGTGTTTCTTTGCAACGTTATCAATAACGTTCTGAATGTAACTCATTGTAAGCACTCCTTTTGTTGCCGAAGCAACCTTAGAATAGTTCAATATAATATGTGAACATAAAATAAATACGCCAATTATTTTATACCCAAACAGGGGAAAATGCAATAAAATTGTAATTTACTGTCAAAATATTGTATATTTTTACAAATAATGCCGGGATATAAAAAAACTTTTTTTACAATTCGCAATATTCAAAAACCTGGAAATGTCAGTGAATGGCGATTCACCGGGGTTTGTGGCGTTTTTACAGCGGCGTTTTTGTGTGTAAAACATTTACTTTTGTGTTGAATTCGTAGCACACATTATGGTATAATTTAGAAAATCCTATACAAGGTGGTTCAGTGAATGAAAAAATATCTTATTAACCCAAATCAGAAAATTGCAAAAATCAACAAGGATATATATGGCACATTTTCAGAGCATCTCGGCAGATGTATCTATCAGGGTACTTATGTCGGTGAAAATTCAGATATCCCTAATGTGAACGGAATGAGAAAGGATGTTGTGAATGCTCTCAAGGAAATGGGCATTCCGGTTCTCCGTTGGCCGGGTGGCTGCTTTGCAGATGAATACCACTGGAAGGATGGTATAGGTCCTAAGCAAGCAAGAAAGAAAATGATTAACACTCATTGGGGTGGTCTTGTAGAGGATAATTCCTTCGGCACACATGAATTCTTTGAGCTTTGCGAACAGCTTGGCTGTGATGCCTATGTTAACGGTAATGTGGGCAGTGGAACAGTTCAGGAAATGAGCGAGTGGATTGAGTATATCACCTTTGACGGTATGTCACCAATGAGTGAGCTTCGTAAGAAGAATGGCAGAGAAAAGCCATGGAAGCTTAAATACTTTGGCGTTGGAAATGAATCTTGGGGCTGTGGTGGTAATATGATGCCACACTACTATGCAGATGAATACAGACGCTATCAGGTGTTTGTGCGTGACTACGATTCCAATAACCGTATTTACAGAATTGCTTGTGGTCCGAATGCATTTGATTTTGAGTGGACCGATGTTTTAATGCACTATGCAGGCAATAAAATGAATGGTATTTCTCTTCACTATTATACTATTCCCACAGGTGATTGGGGTCACAAGGGTGCAGCTCTTACATATTCCGATAAGGAGTATTATAACACAATTATCAATGCCTATAAAATGGAAGAGCTTGTCCGTCGTCATACAGAGGTCATGAATCGTCACGATCCTGAAAAGAGAGTTGATCTCATTGTGGATGAGTGGGGAACTTGGTATGATGTTGAAGAGGGAACAAACCCTGGCTTCCTTTATCAGCAGAGCACAATGAGAGATGCACTTGTTGCAGGTCTCACACTTAACATTTTCAACAAGCATTGCGACAGAGTGAGAATGGCAAACATTGCACAGACAGTCAATGTTCTTCAGTCCGTTATTCTCACCGATGGTGATAAGATGGTGCTCACACCAACATATCACATCTTTAAAATGTATAAGGAGCATTCCGAAAACACATTGCTCGGAAGCTACCTCACAACAGATTATCTTGAGGATAAGATTACACCTGTGCTCACAGAAAGTGCTTCTGTGAAGGAAGATGGCACAATTGTTTCCACAATTTCCAATGCTTCTCTTACAGAATCACAGGAAATCAAGTGCCAGATTGCAGATTCTGTTGTTTCAAGTATTGAAGCAAGAATTGTTTCAGCAGATGCAAGAGCCTTCAACGATTTTGACAAAGAGCCTGCAGTTTTCGAGAAAGAATTTACAGATTTTTCTCTCTTGTCCGATGGCTTTACAGCCACAATCCCACCTTGCAGTGTTGTTAAGTTTATTGTTAAATAATGCAAAGAGAGTGTAAGAGATGCCTTCTGCTAGAAAGTGCAGAAGGGGATATGCTGCAGCTCATAAAAGAAAAGATTGAGAAGCTTTCTCCTGAGGAGAGGGCTTCTCAGGATGTCTATGAGCAAAGATTATCTGTCTGCAAGGATTGTGAGCAGCTTATTTCCGGTATGTGCCTTAAATGTGGGTGTTATGTAGAATTCAGAGCTGCGTTCAAGGATAAACGCTGTCCGGATTCCAAGGGTGGCAGGTGGAAGGTATAAATTCCCCCAACTTGACAACAATATTGTATTATATTAAAATAGATAAGATATATTCATTTGAGAATTTGTTTTATCGAAAGGATTTAGCCTATGATTAAGCCTGAAAATAGGAGCTGTTATGAATACTTCCGTGATTGCACAAAGGATTTCGGGGTATATGATGTTGCAGAAAGCTTCGGTAACCTTATCAGCCGTAAAAAGTTCATGCATGATATTGAGTCTGTTGCAGGTTATCTTGACAGCAAAAATATTAAGAAGGGCGATGTTGTGACCATTTTCATGCCAAACATCGTTCAGTCCTTTGTTGCCTTCTATGCAGTTAACCGAATCGGAGCAATTGCAAATATAGTTCATCCTCTCACCCCTGCAGATGCACTTGAGGAGATGATGAGGAAATCACACTCCAAGGCGATTTTTGTTTTTGATCTTATAATGGAGCCGTATGTTGAGGTTTTGCGTAAGCTTAACCGTCTTGTTATTGTCTGCTCAAGCTCAGACTATGCTCCGACTCTCACAAGACCTGCATTGAAGGTCTTTGAGAAAATCAAGGTCAGACACAAGGCACCATCATCAAACACAGCCAATTATCGCACAGTAAGCAACCTTACCTTCAGAGCACCAAAGATCGAGGGTGATGGTGAGGCAGATGCTGTTTATCTTCACGGTGGTGGCACCACAGGCAAGAGCAAAACAATTCGCCTTTCAAACAATAATCTTAATGCACTTGCATATAAACTCAGCTTTTTGGATGAGCCACACGCACCGGGCGATGAATTTTCGCTCATTGTTCTTCCTCTTTTCCATGCATTCGGTCTCGGTGTTGCTCTTCATTTCAGTATGTGTGCAGGCTTCACCTGTATCGGTATGCCCACATTCTCAGCTGATAAAGCAAACAAATATATCAAGAAATATAATGTAACATATATTGTCGGTGTTCCTGCAATGTATAAGAAGATGTTTGAGGCATCCAATTTTGATGGTGAGCATCTCAAAAAGCTTCGATTGCTTTGGGCAGGTGGAGACATTGTCAGTGATACATTTATGCATTCCTTTAACTCCAAGCTTGCCAAGTGGGGCGCGAAGGGAAGACTTTACCGAGGATATGGACTCACAGAGGTTTCCTCTGTTTGTACTGCAAATGTCCGCGGAGCAAACAAAGAAAACTCCATCGGTAAGCCGCTTGATGATCTTACAATTGAGATCTGGGATGAAAATAAAAAACAGCTTCCACCCAACACAATCGGTGAAATCGCAATAACAGGTTCCACTGTCATGAGTGGTTACTATGATAGCGAAGATGACGGCATATATGTTGATGATGAAGGCAGACGCTGGGTGCTTTCGGGAGACCTTGGCTATGTGGATGAGGATGGTTATTTCTTCTTCACAGGCAGAAAGAAAAGAATGATTATCATTTCAGGCTACAATGTTTATCCTAATGATATTGAGCAAGAGGTTCTGAAGCTTGATTATATCAATGAGGCGTGTGCTGTTCAGGGCTATATTGATTCAAAGCCTGTAATCAAATTGTTTGTGTCATTGACACAGCCAACCCAGAATCCTGAGGAAACACGAAAGTGTATAATGGAGTATTGCCGTACAAAGCTTGAGAAGTTCTCAAGACCAACTACAGTAACAATTCTCGATGCACTGCCAAAAACGAAAATGGCAAAAATAGACTTTATGAAGCTTACTGATACTCCACCGGCACCACAACCAACCAAAAAAGAGCTTCGCGAAGAGAAAAAGGCAATGAGAGAAATTGAGAAGGCTGCAGACCGTGCGGGCAAGGAAGCTGAACGGCTTGAAAAGGAAGAACGCGAAGCAGCAGAGAAAGCAAAAGAAAACAAAAAGAATGAGGAATAAATATGGAAAAGAAAGAAACAAGCTTTCTTGGTAAAATAACAAAAAGTCCGTTTCTTGTGGTGCTTTTCTTATTGGTTGTGGGAATATCCGTGTTTGTTATATTCACTCTTTCCCGCGCTGTTGACAATAAGATTGCAGAGCTTGAGGCTGCAAAGACAACTCAGGAAGAGTCTGTGCAGGAAAGCACAACCCTTGAGACTCAGCCACAGAACACACTCGGTATAGGTGCAGTTAAGAAATATTCAGAGAAGATCGAATCTGTGAATGCTGTCAAAGAAGCAAACAGAATTGCTGTAACGGTTACATTCGCAGATGAAGAATCACTTCTTCAGGAGCACTATGCACAGAATGCATTTTCTGTGGAGGTTGTTCCCGTGTTCTGCTTCTATATAAATAATGGCACACAGATTCAATTACCCGGTGAGCTTCGTCTTATGAGTGATGGCAAAAGTGTTGTTTATTATCTTTCGGAGATAAATGATCTTGCAAATGTTGCAGCCATGACAGATAACAGTACGATTACTCTTGATAATATAATGAGTAACGAGTTCAATATTTATCTTCAGCACACAACACGAGATGGTGTGGGCAGAACAATTCTCGGCACATATGCACAGAATGTTGAACGCTTTGAGGGCTTGCATTCTTCGACACCTTTTGTTACTAAAGAGGTAAGTAAAGATATCAGACTTATCAAATCAACCGTTGCTGAGGAATTTGTCTGGATTGATATTTATTTTAAAAGCGAGGAAGAATATAATAAGTACAACAGTAAGCTTAAAAATAACTTCATCTGCTTTGGTCTCGAGCATGCAGGCAAGCTCTTCAAGTGGGATTTCATCGTAACAGAATATGATAATCTTTATATGCTTCGCTGCAAGTTTGATACATATTCAATGGCAGAGCTCCTTAAGGAAATGGAAGCAGAGAATATCGATGTTAAAACCTTGTTTGAGGATTATAAAATCTCTGTCTGGTGCTCAGACTATGCTAACGAAACAGACCTTTTCTGCATAAATGATGTTATTGAGGTGAGACAAAAGCTTAATAAATCCACAGCAGGTAATAACTGAACAAGGCTAAAGGCAATGCAAAAGCATTGCCTTTAATTTTTATTTATTTAATAAATAAACAGAATAATTTAATACTGTGGCAAAGGTTACCCAAAGAATATATGGAATCATAAGATATGCAGCAGGCTTTGATATTTTGTAAAATTCAACAGCTGTTGCCACAATCAGTGCAAGAAGAATCACAATCCAGATAAAGGCAAACTGATATGCCTCAAAGTTAAAGAAAATGAAGCTCCAGCAGAAATTGAAAAACAACTGAAGCAGGTAAAGCGTCTGTGCTGTTTTCTGCTCTCTTTCGGTTGATGTGGTCTCCACAAGATATGCTGCCACACCCATCAGCACATAAAGAATTGTCCATGCAACGGGGAAAAGCCAATCCGGGGGAGTGAATAGTGGCATAACAGCATTTTGAGAATAGGCTTCAACACCTTCGCGGGTAAGAAACCCTGAGGCAAGACCAATCAGTAATGGAATAGCAAGATTTTTAAACAGGGTTTTGTAATCAATTTTCAGTACCATAACACACCACCTTATTTCATTAATAAAGTATATGTGAATAAAATAAAAACATACCGATTCACTGAATCGGTATGTTCGTTTTGTGTTTATTATTCATCTGCAATGAATCTGCCCATAAGCACACCCATAACAGAAGCCATCATAAGTCCTCTTGTCCAGCCTGAGGAGTCACCAAGGCAATGGAGACCTTCCACGCTCGTTTTCAGCTCAGTATCCATTTTGATTTTGTTTGAATAGAACTTGAGCTCGGGTGAGTAGAGGAGAGTTTCTGTTGATGCAAAGCCGGGAACAACGTGGTCAACAGCCTGAATGAAATTTATGATGTTTGTCATTGCTCTGTATGGCATTGCAGCTGTGATGTCACCTGCCACAGCATCGGGGAGAGATGGTCTCAGGTTTGACTGAGCAAGCTCTTTGGGCCATGTTCTCTTTCCATCGAGAATATCTCCGTAGCGCTGCACAAGAATGTGACCGGCACCAAGCATATTTGTAAGCTCACCAACCTTCTGAGCATATTCAATAGGCTGATTGAAGGGGTAATTGAAATTGTGTGAGCAAAGAATTGCAACATTAGTGTTATTGGATTTCTTTTCCTTATAGGAGTGTCCGTTAACAACAGCGAGGTCGTTGTCATAGTTTTCCTGGCTGACAAAGCCACCCGGATTCTGGCAGAAGGTGCGCACCTTGTTTTTGAATGGCTTGGGATAACCGATAAGCTTTGATTCATAAAGAACACGGTTAACCTTTTCCATAACCTCGTTGCGAACCTCCACACGAACGCCAATATCAACAGTGCCTGCCTGGTGCTCGATTCCGTGCTCGTTGCAAAGCTTTTCCAACCAGTCAGCACCTCGTCTGCCTGTGGCAACAACAACCTTTCCGGCATCAATTTGGAGATGCTCATCGCCCTTTGAAATGTAAACACCCTTGCAGACACCGTTTTCAATGATGATGTCATTACATTCATAACCGAACATCATATCAACATTGCTTGCCTTAAGGTGATTTTCAATTTCAAGATAAAGTGTCTGAGCCTTCTCTGTGCCGAGGTGACGGATAGGGCAATCCACAAGCTTGAGACCTGCCTGAATGGCATTTTTACGGATTTCCTTAACCTCTTCGTCGTTGCTGATTCCTTCAATGTGTTCATCAGCACCAAACTGAAGATATATTTTATCTGTGTAGTCGATAAGCTCCTGAGCAAAGTCTTCTCCGATGAGTGAGGGTAAATCGCCGCCAACCTCGTAGCTCAAAGAAAGCTTGCCATCCGAGAATGCGCCTGCACCCGAGAAGCCTGTTGTAATGTGGCAGTAGGGCTTGCAGTTGACACACTGTTTAGTTTTTGCTTTTGGACAGCTTCGCTTTTCAACAGGTTGTCCCTTTTCGATAATAAGAATGGATTTTTGTGAACCCTTGTTTCTCATTTCAAGTGCCGTGAAAATGCCAGCGGGACCGGCACCGACAATAACAACATCGTATTTCATAATATCACTCCTGAATGGATTTGTACTTATATGACAGAAACAATTCTTTTGCCTTATTTGTGTATTCGCCGTTGTCATCCTCAAGGATGAGAGGTGGCTTTATTCTGAATCCTGGGGCAGAGCCCTTTTTGCCTTCCACAAGCACGAGGCTCGGTTCTTTGCCTGTTCGTTGGATAACCTCTTGCATGGATTTTGGTTCGATTTTAAATTTTCGCATTGCAGCAAAAATATCAGGTAGCCTTTCGGGTCTCTGACAGATGCAGAACCGTCCTCCGAATTTAAGGAGCTTGGCGGCAGCTTCTGAAGCATCCTCCAGTGTGCAGGTGAATTCGTGACGGGCATTTTTGTAATCCTCGCCTTCATTTACAATTCCTGTGCCCAGCTTTTTGTATGGAGGGTTTATGCTCACAAGATCGAAATATTCGTTTGGAAGAACACCCTTCAATTTTCTTAAATCCTTGTGAATAAGCTTGATTTTATCTCCGAGATTATGTTCTGTGAGTGTTTTGGTGAATAAATTCACAGCACTTTCAGAAAGCTCCACGCCCACAATTTCTGCAGGTTTGAAATCTCTGTACCACAAAAGGGGAATGATACCGTTTCCCGTACCCAGATCACAGCACTTGTCCTTGTGACGGGGGGCACAGAAATCAACAAGCACAATAGCATCGGAGGTGAAAATGTGAGCATCGCTGATATGTATGCTCAGGTCTGTCGCCAATGCTTCTGTCCGCTCCTTGCGTGACGCCATAAAAACACCTCTTATGCATGGATTTGTGCACACTCACACAAAATACATTTTAGCATAAGAAGTGTCTTTTTACAATGTGAAATTATGTTATTGTTTTGTTTTGGTGGAATGCACAAAATAGATGCTGAACTTTTGGAGGGTTTAGAAACGGAGCAAGGTTATTTACTCCTCCATCTGCTTTCCGAGGAACGAGGAAGCCGCCTGACAAAGCTTGATTTCTGTGTCTGTAACATTTGCCTTGCTATCACCCTCAAGAAAAATCACAGACCCTGCAATATCACCTGCTGCAATTATGGGGTAAATCACAAGAGCCTTCATTTCAAGGCCTTCAATAGGATAAAAGTTGTTGTTATTATCGTCGGCCACAAATTTCTCTCTGTTTTCCATAAGCTCTTCAAGAGGCTGTGAAACGCGCCTTTCGAGATAATCTCTCTTCGGAAGACCTGAAACGGATATAACATGGTCGCGGTCTGTTATGATGATAGGAAGATTTGCAGTGCGATTAAGCACCTCTGAATATTGACCTGAAAACTCAGATAATTCACCCAATGGGGAATACTTCTTGAAAATAACCTCACCATCATTTTGGGTAAATATTTCCAATGGGTCACCCTCACGAATACGAAGTGTCCTTCTGATTTCTTTTGGAATAACAACCCTGCCTAAATCATCTATTCTTCTCACAATCCCTGTCGCTTTCATATATACATTTCTCCTTAAACTCAAATTATGTTGTTAGTATTTGTGATTAAAGGGAATTTATACTGTGTGGCTTTACTTTTTATAGATGGTATGGTATATTTACAGAAAAAGGAAAAGAGGGTTAATAATGGAAGTGATAATTCTATTTGTAGTCGTGTTCATAGTGCTTTGTTTGATTGTAGAATTGATATCGCGCGCTATCAGAAGAAAAATAGGACACATTGAGTCAAAAGAAAAATCTCCAAAAGAATCAAAAACAGAATATGTGAAAAAAGGTGCAAACTACGCAAAGGATAAAGTGAATGATACATTAAATAATGAAGAAACTGGTATGTTTGCTAGCGTTGGGGATAAATTAAAAAAATGGGCAAAAGCTAATGTTGTGTTAGGTGTTATTTATGGCATTGTAATTGCTATAGTTGCAGTTGTTATTGATGATGAATTCATTTTTGCAGGTATCGGTGTGGGTATTGTAGAGATTCTTGCTGCCTGGGCATTTTCTTTAATTCTTTATGCCTTTGGTGAATTGGTTGCTAACTCAAAGGAAAGTAAAAGAATACAACAAGAAATTTTAAATGAATTGAGAAAAAATAAATAACATTATATAACTATTGTGTTGTATAGCAACAACAAACAACGGAGCGGAAATTTCTGCTCCGTTTTACTATTTACAATATTTTTGCACAAACCTATGTACCCCAAAGCAAAACTTGTCGAAGGTGTCAATGTTGTATGTGACGGCTTCCCCTCACGAATACGAAGTGTCCTTTTGATTTCTTTTGGAATAACAACCCTTTCCAAATCATCAATCCTTCTCACAAGACCTGTTGCTTTTATATAATCATTCTCCTTAATTTTTTGAAATGTTAATTCTATTATCTGTGTTTTCAGGAAATTTATACTGTGTGAGTTTACTTTTGGGTTTAGTTGTGATATAGTGTTTACAAGCTAATAGTAATATTTTTATTTAAATTTTTGTGTTAAAGGTTGGGTGTTGAAAAATGAAATCAACTGAAATTGCAGAAAAATATGGCGTTTCTATATTTGAACTAAATGATTATATTGATAATAATGCAACTTTTTCTTTTAAGAAAAATTGGTGGGGAGATATTTATTATTTGCCTGACGATATAGATATTGAGAGTTTTATTCAACCATTTTTAAAAGAAAAAGAAGAAATAGCCAACAGGAAATCAGCAGCGAAATTGGAAGCAGAAAAACAGAAGCAAGCTGAACAGCAAAGGAAAAAAGAAGAACAGGAAAAGGCACGCCAAGAAAAAGAGGCTCTTGAAAGAAAACGAAGAGAAGAACAATATCATTTACGATTAGATAATCTAAAATCAATGAAATTTGATGGTTATTATGAATATAAGGTTATCAGTTTATCAGATGTAAGTGGTTTGTTTAAAAAGAATTCCGGCAAAGTGGATATAGAGGCCATGACAAAAGCGTTAAATGATTTAGGTCTTGATGGTTGGCATTTGGTAACTGCGTATTCCAACGAACTGGGTAAAAATGCTTTGTCAGGTGGCGTTGGTGGAGCCTTGTTGGGCGTAAACTCAACCGTAGATGAAAACATACTTATTTTTGAAAGATTTGTTAAAATATAAAAACAGCAGAGTGAATTCACTCTGCTGTTTTTTCTTGTATTATTCCGGCTTACGGATTGTGAAATTGATTCCCAGAGCAACCACAGCAAGTGCGAGCAGCATAATAAATGGTGCTATATAGCTGCCGGTGGAAATCAGCAAGGAGTTGCTGAATGTGGCAATAAAAGAAGCTATAATCAGATTGAAATTTGTGATGCTGTAGTTTGTGGGGAAGTACTTTGTGCCATAAAATGAGGCAGTGAACGCTGAAGTTATAGTAGGGCAGGATCCGTATGAAAGACCCGTGAGGCAAAGACCTACTATGCAAATGGGTAATGAGTGTTTCATCACAGCCAGGAGTGTAAGTCCTGCGGCAAAAATTGTGAGAATGTTTGAAGCGAGCATTGTCCTTTTTCTTCCCTGGGCATCGTAAAGAGCACCTGTGAGAATTCTACCGATTCCGTTGAAGATTGATAGCACGCCCACAAGCGTTGTTGCCAGATCGGGCGCTGCATCCACGGAAATTACAAGGTCTCGCGCGAAGCTTATAACTGAATTGCCCACTGCAGTGATAAGAATCATAAACACAAAAGCACGCCAGAAGGTGAAGTTTTTGAGCATTTCCTTCGTTGTGAAATCTCTTACCTGGAAGCTTTCGCCGTTAACAGCTTTCTTTTGCTTCGGAGCAGGGAAGATTGTGTCAGCTGATGGTCTTTGCAACACAACGCCTGAGATAATGATGACAACACCAACCACGGCGCCTAAAATCATATAAGCCTTGCTCCAGCCAATGTTATCTCTTTCAAACATAGCACTTACAACCTTGCCAAGCAAAAGTGTGCTTGTGCCGAAGCTCATCATAAGGCAGCCTGAGCAAAAGCCTTTTTTATCAGGGAACCAGGAGTTAACAGTTGAAACCACCACGTTGTACGAAATTCCGATTCCTGTACCTGCCAAAATAGCATAGGTTATGTATAACAGGTAAGGGGAGTCAGCATTCAGTAAGCCTGTGGTAACAAACCCCACACCAACAAGCAAGCCGGCGATAATAAGCGTGATTTTCGGACCGATGCGTTTACATATCAGGCTGCCGAAAAAAGCACCAAGGCAGAAGAAACACATTGTCAGTGTGAAGTTTAAAGCAAGAGATTTGTCACTCCAACCGAAAATCTCCTTGAATGGTATTTTTAATATAGACCAGGCATACAGAACACCGGAGAAAAGCATTGTAAATATGCCGGTTCCCAGAAACAGCCAACGCTTGCTAAGGCTTGTCTTTTTTGACATTATATAATACTTCCTTTGCATAAATAAATTAAATCAAATTATAACACAAAATATGATTTTTTCAATGGATAAAATAAAAACAGAGAGAATAAATTCTCTCTGTTTAATAAAAATATTGTTTATTTACTTAATTCCATCCAGAGCTTTACATACGCAGCTGTGAAGGTGGAGTCGTAAAGTGGTGTGATTCCAAGATCCTCAAAGGTTTTAGAGCTTGCATATGTTGTACCGTTAGGAACATTTACGGCATATACCGGAATTCCCATAACCTTTGCGCGTTCACAGAATGCAACAAATGCAGGTGCTTCCGTGTTAAGCGTACCTGAGTGATAAGGACGAAGTATAATCGCACGATAACTATCAAGTGCGTATGCGTAGCTGTCACCGGGATGCAATTCAACAACCAAAATGCCGGAATCCTCTGCGAAATTTGCCTGGATTTTTTCACAAGGAGCAGATTTACCTACAACCTGAACGCCGTTTTCTGTTTCCTTTGCATATATGTTACCGTGAAGGCTGAATAAGGAATCATCAGCTTCAAGGTGGTCAAGGGAATTGAGTGCGCAATGGAATACCACCGGCTCATTGCCGTTTTTATATGAAATGAAAACACCGCGTCCGCACTGTTTTTTGATGAACTGAACAGCTGCCTCAAAATTCAGGTTTCCGTTTGTGCGAGGATCGTCAAGAGGGTAGTTGGATGATACAAGCACAACTGGGATGCAATCATTTCCGGTTGCGTATGCAAGTGCTGCAGATGAGAACTGCAGTGTATCTGTACCGTGTGTGACAATAACACCATCATAATCTTCAGTAACAGCAGAGCACACCTCTTCAACGAGTGTTGTAAGTGCTGCCGCAGAGAGATTTTCACTTAAAATGGAGAATGGTGCACGGGTTACAAATGTAACATCATTACCATTTTTCTTTTTATATTCATTGATCAGTGTGTAGCGTGTGGAATCATCGGGAGTAATCCACCCATCGGCAATTGTGCTTCCAATAGTGCCGCCGGTAAAAATTACCAGAATCTTCATTATAGTGTTTCAACCTTTCATCTTAACATCGAATATACATTTGCGACTGAGCTTTTTCTCAAGAGGGCAAGAGCGACAGGTTAACTCAACCTCAAGGTCACCCAAAAGGGTGTTAAGGATACCGGTGCAATAACCACGGATAAATGCACAAACCTTGCGTTTGTTTTCTGTGTCAACAATAAATGCCTCGGTTATGGCAAGTGTACCGTATATTGTATCATTTTCTTCGTCAAAGTTAATGTCTGCTTCAAACTTTCCCCAGCCAACAGCAGAGTCAAATGCACACCATTGTCTGATTTTCTTCTGCATTTCTTCAATTGAGAATCCATCGCCCCATTTGGAGTTGATTCTGTTGGCAAAGTTTTTGCCTCCTGCATAACCGCTGTCAAAGAAGATATCCTGTGCAATCACATCATTTGAGATTGCAGCAACCTTTTCGTAGATGCCACCCATCATATTGATGAATGTGTCAGTACGGAAGCTGACATTTCTTTCTCCGTCAGCAGGGTTTATCATTCGTCCGTTTTTGGGATCATAACGGAAAACTGTTGTGGGAACAACTTCTTCTTCCTTTTCTTCAAGCACCGGAGGCTTTTCCGGTAACAGATTCTTGATGTTTGACAGAATCAGAGGAAGATATGTATCAATTGGATCAGGATAGCACTTCACATTGTGACGGCTGCTTATGTAGAAATCAATATCGTCCACAGGCTCACAGTCATCAAGTGAAATAGTGAGACGTGGCATCTCTTTTTTGTGAGCGATTTCTAACTCGGCGAGAATGTTCTTGGTATTTTCATTTGCTGCTTCGGAAAAGATGAATAGCTGCATGTTGCAATCCTTTACAGCACGCACCAAGGCACCACCGTAGCTTTCTCCACCGGGCATATCACGAAAATCAATGAAGCAAGAAACACCATTGCTCTCAAGATATTTCACAATAGCTTCTGCAACCTCTTGCTTAGGTGAATTGTAGCTTATAAATACATCCTTCATATCTTCACACCCTTAAAAGAAATTATATGTCGGTTTAAAAAACATTATACATAATATTTACATTTTTTTCAATAGATAAAGTGTATTTATTAAAAGAAGAACGCCTCTGTACTTTAAATGAACAATTAATTATTATTTTCGCAAGAATCAGACAATATATTGAATTTATGAAAAGCAGAGCACCTTTCCCGGGACGCAGAAAGGTGCTTATTCTTCTGTATAAACAGCCACAACATAATCTTCAAAATAGAAGCGTTTCACATTAGCTTGTGGCACATCAAGCTTACTCAGCTCATCAGTAATGCCTGAACCCAACCATTTCAGATAAGCCTCCTTGGCTGTCCAGATTTCAAAAAATCTTTTATTTTTATCAGCCGTATCACCATTGTTTAAATATTCCCTTTCACTGTGCGTGAAAAACCTTTCTGCAATTGAAAGGTTTACGTCTCTGATTTTTTCAATATCAATTCCGATTTCCTTTTCGTTCACGGCACATACAACATAATCCTCGCAGTGGCTTATGTTAAAGTGGATAGGGCGGTCTTCAACATATGGCTTTCCTTGTGAAGTAACTTTGATTATAATCTCTTCAGGGGCAATGTTTAGTGTTTCGGCGATTGACTTTTTTGCAAGCATTTCACCAGCAACGGAGCGTTTCTTATCACCTTCGTGACAGAATCGTGTAATCCGTTGCTGTTTTTCGGGTGAAGCCAAAGAAATCCATTTGTTATATTCGGATTGAGAAAGTTTGTGGACGTTGAGTTTAAACCACACCATTAAAGCCCTCCTTTGATTATCTGTGAAAATACTATATCATATTTATACTGATAAAATCAATAAATATAAATTACGACCTTATCACTTGAAAAATAAAAGAAGATATGATAGAATTTCTTATATTTTAATATTAAAGGTGAATGTTATGCTTAAAAATATAGAATTAAGAAATTTACTGTATAATTTATCCGTCGTAGTTGCGACACTTGCTTTCCTTATATATAATTTCACTCAGCTTAAGAGGAAAAAGCAAGCAATGAGTGGCTTGTCCCGCTATGTGATTGAGAAAAGAAGCAACACTGAGAAAAAACGTTTTTTTTCTAATCTAACCTTCTGGCTTATAATAGAAACAGTATTATGTACAGTATTTTATACTATTCCGTCTTTCCTGAATATTCCTTTTGGTCAATGGCTTAATACCGGTTCAAACTATTTTGCTACAATGTTCTTTTTACCGGTATTTGTTATTGGTATGAGTTGCATTTTATGGTTGGATCCATTAAAGCAAAGCGATATTTCCGTGCCGGGCCTTGCTATGACATTGATTATTCTTAAATCAGCATGTTTTGTCGCAGGTTGTTGTAATGGTGTGTGGTGGCCTGGTGGACCATACAGTTACGCAAACGAAAGAGAAGAGTTTCCTATACAGCTTGTTGAAGCAGGCGTTGGACTTTTGATATTCCTTTTTCTGCTGTGGTACAGAAAACACGGTAGAAAGGGAACAGTGCTTCCCATGTACACAATTATGTACAGTGCAACACGTTTCGTAACAGAGTTCTGGCGAGGACAGAAAATTATATGGGGATCATTAAGGTTATATCATATTTTCTGTATTGTAGGTATGGTGTTAGGTGTTATAGAGCTTATTATCGTTTTCAAATATGGCGACAGAATCAGCAGGTATTTTGAAAACTCGTTCTATTTCAGCAGACAGCGATATGAAAAAATATTTAAAAAAAGAAAGATAAAGTCATAACGACTTTATCTTTCTTTTTATATTATTGAATTGATAATCTCTGCAAGAGTGTCAGCATTATCAGTCTGGAAATAATGCGAATCAGATTCAATGTAGAATGTACCATTGATTGTGCGAGCATATCGCGACCAGATGTTAATTGCATCTGCATGATTTTGGGTGAAGATATCAGCCTTGTTTATTACTAATGAAACAGGACATTCAAGAGAAATCCTTGCCTTGTTAAAATAATCGGTCATAAAGTCTGTGTCCCTACGGAATTCTCTGAGTATATATTTTGTGCTTGATTTATCCAGTGCAGATAATCCGGCGCCTGCGTTTACAAGTATTTTCTTGAGAATGAAATCAGGCATCTTGTTCCAGAAATTGCTCCTTTGAGGTTTCTTCATCGGAATGAAACCACCGGCAATGTAATGCTTGATAGTGCACAAGCCTTGTTGCTCAATTGTGTTTATAACACTCATGGCAACTGCTGAACCGGCACAGTGAGAGTAAATAAAAATTTCTTTACTCTGTGATAATTGAGCAATCTCTCTTGAAGCGATATATGTTTGCTTGTCCGAATGAAGATAATCAACAAAGTATAATGCTGTTGAATCGGATATGTTTGCAAAAGCTTTTGTTAATGCAGCGTATGATTCTGCACCACCACCTGCAAATGGGAAGAGAATTAAGGCTTTTTGTGCTTCGGGAGGCTCGTGGAGTGTTTTCACATAATTGAAGCACTTTTTCTCTTTCGGATTGAGCAGAGCGGCGAGCTTTTCGGGGGTTGCGTTTTCAATGAATTCAGCAGCTGAAATATCTGCGAATATATCCTTTGATAATATGGAGATCATTGAAAGACTTGTGCCTCCCAAGTCAAAGAAATCACTGCTTCTGCCCACGTCACTGATATTCAGAATGTCGCAGAAAGCATGGCAAATAGCCTTTTCTGTCTCGTTCTGAGGTGGTTCAACCAAGTGGGGTTTTATGCTGAAGTCAAGAGACGCCAAATATTTTCTGTCAAGCTTACCACTTGGGTTTAAGGGCATTTCATCAATAAATGCAAAGGCTTGAGGTATCATATATGACGGAAGCTTCTCTTTGCATATTGCTTCTATTTCTTTTTTCAAAGTTGAATCGCAACGACACACTGCGACTAAAGTGTCACGGTTTTCTATGTGTTTAACAAAAACAACAACAGCGTCAACGCCTGCAGCTGATGCGATTACGCTTTCAATTTCGCCAAGTTCAATTCTTTGACCGTTAAGCTTAATCTGATTGTCCATTCTTCCACAGAATATGATTTCACCATCTTCACGCCAGAGCGCGCGATCACCTGTTTTGTAAAGCTTGCCATCAGCAAATGGGTTGTCAATGAACTTTTCTGCAGTGAGATGAGGATTGTTGAGATAGCCTTGACCAACATTTACGCCACCGATACAAAGTTCACCCGTTACGCCTGGGGGAACAGGGTTCAGATACTTATCGACAACATACATTGATGTGTTATAAATGGGACTACCGATAGGCACAGGGTCACATTCACCAGGAGCACAATCAAAATATGTTACATCAACAGCACATTCTGTCGGACCATAGAGATTGTGAAGAGAAACCTTATCGTAATCAAAAAGATCGTAGAATCTGTTAACAAGTGATGCACTGAGTGCTTCGCCTGAAAGGAATACTTTTTGAACCGTGCTGAATTTTTGGCACTCCTCGTTATGTGATTCAAGATATATGAGGAATAATTCAAACACTGATGGCACAAAGTGAAGGTGAGTAACACTGTTTTTCTGTGTCTCTTCAAGTATCTTTGCAGGAAGGAAATGCTCGTTGGGTTTAGAAGCAGCAAGGCTTCCGCCGAGCATGCCCCACCAAAAGATTTCCCATACACTTACGTCAAATGTATATGGTGTTTTCTGAAGAATCACACCATCTTCTAAGAGTGGATATTTATCATGCATCCAAAGAATACGGTTAACAGCAGATTTGTGGCTTACTTTTGCACCCTTTGGGTTGCCTGTCGAGCCTGATGTGTAGATAACGTATGCTGTGTCATCCTCTTCACAGGAGAAGGGGATAACATCGTTCTGTGGCAGATTATCAATAAATTCTGAAACATTTAAAACAGCTTGTCCTGCAAGTGAACAGAATTTTCCCTGTGCAAGGGTAAGTGGAGCATTGCTGTTTTCAAGCATGTATGTGATTCTTTCCTGAGGATAATCAGGTGATATGGGCATGTATGCGTTACCACCACGGATGATACCGTAAATGGCAGCATACATTTCTACTGATCTGTCAGCCAAAACACCGATAACGCATTTTTTACCCTTGGTATATTTACGGATTTCACAATCAAGCTGTTCAGCCATGTTCAGAAATTCACCAAAGGTGATTTTTTTGTTGTCGGCCCTGAGACAAATTTTATCTAAATTTCTCCTTGCGTTATCATCAAACAGACTGTATATGCTTGAGCCCTTCGGTACATCATATTCATGCTTTGTGTTATTGAAGGAATAAAGAATCTGTTCTTTTTGTTTTTCTGTCAGTACGGATGTGCTTCGTAATTCCTTTTGTGGATTATTAATTATATTGAAGACAGTTGTACAGATTGATTCGTGAAGAGCATCAACTTGCTCATCTGTGAATTCAGCAAATCTTGTGTCATAGTGAAGTCTCAAAATTCCGGCGTTATCACGGTCATCAATGTGAAACTGAAGAGCTTCGCTTTGCATACCATTGTGGTACCATGTGCTCAGGAAGTTTTTGCCGGAAATCTGGGCATTCTGGTAGCTGTACAACACATCGTGCAACGAACCTGTGAAGTTGAGTTTTTCGTTTAATTGTGTAAGTATATCCTCAAAATCGAATTTCTGATGACGCATTGTTGCAAACACATTTTCTTCAATTTTTCTGATATTGCTCAAAAGCGATTCGTTATTGTCAAGTTCAATAAGCGTAGGGGTGGTGTTGATGAAAAGACCTGCTGTATTCTTTTCAATATTACCCACTCTGTTGAGATATGGAATTCCGATATAAAACTTTTCTGCATTATTTCTTGTTTTGTTAAAGTAGATAGACAGTGCGGAAAGGAACAAAGAGGATACGGAGCAATTGTTTTCCTCGGTGAATTTTTTGATAGCTTTAACTTGCTCCTGTGTTAATATGTAGCTTCTTCTTCTGCCTCTTAAATCGGTGATTTTCTCATCGGAGAAAAGAGTTGGCTCGGGACATTTTTCGAATTGTTCAAGAAAGAAGGCTTTATCCTTTTCATATCGGTTGCATTGAAGATATTTATCCTCTGCAAGAATATGCTCGTCAAATGAATATGCAGTTGGTTCCTTTCCATTGATTATTGAATCAAAGTGAGAAGCAATAAGAGATAATGTCCAACCATCGGAAATGATATGATGAAGCTTATATGCAACACCGCAGAAATCATCTGCAACAAAAATCTTCAGAGAACAAAGAGAACCATTCATATCAAATGGTATCTGAGCATTCTCGTTTGCGTAAGCGTGAACGTCGTCCTTGGTTTTGAAGTTGATAACTTCAATCTCTTGCTCGTGATATTCTTCTATAATCTGCTCTACTTTTCCGTTAAGGTTAACAAGGCGTGTTCGGAGAACGGGGTTCAGCCGATACATTCTATTGACAGCCTTTTTCATTTCATCCACATTCAGCAGGGTGTCAATGATAACCGTGCCATATATTACATTTATGGAGCCACCAACAATTTTTTCAATATCAAGCATCATCTGTTGTGATTTTGTCAGCTTCATTTTTACACCCTCCTTTCATGGGATAAATTCAGATCAGTTTATTGAAGTTCTTCGATGCAATTCATTACATCCTTTACTGTAATGAGCGTTTTAAACATTTTGTCGGGAATTGAAATGTCAAATTCATCCTCTATCACACAAACCATCTCGACAAGGTCAAATGAGTTGAGACCAAGGTCTGTTAACAGTACTGTATTTTCATCGATTTTAATTGAATTATCTTCAAGTAAAGGTGTAACAATTTCAATAAGTTTTTTAAGCATTTTAGTTTCCTCTTTTTATTTTTTTTGTTGTGGTTTTGGGGAATTCTGTATTTCTGAATGAAACCTCTGCAATGTGTTTGTATGATGGTAGATTCTTGTTGTATTCAAAGATTTTATTTTTTACAAGATTCTTGACTGTGTCATCAGTCTCGCTTATATATATTTCTGCAGCAATAGTACCATTTTTTTCCGATACAACAATTTCATCGATTTCTTTTATGTTGTCTGAAAGCTTTTGCTCAAGTTCTTCGGGAGAGACGTTCTTACCATTGCCAAGAATAATAAGATTCTTTTTTCTTCCGGAGATAAACAGAAAACCATCTTTTAAATAGCCTAAATCGCCTGTTTTGAACCATTCGCCATCAAAAGCATCATTTGTGGCCTTGTCATCCTTATAATAACCCTGGAAAACAGTATCGCCGCTCACCTGAATTTCATCATCAATAACTCTGAGTTGTATGCCGGGATGAACAGTTCC
>JAFODQ010000022.1 GCA_017380615.1 Clostridia bacterium
AGTCCCAAAGGCTGGCAAACAGGGATAACACCGTGAAGTCCACCATAAACAAGGTCAAGCCCCATGTGGGGATTTTCCTTGTGGGTTTCATTGAGAATGGCTGAAATCTCATTGTCCTCAGGCCTTGTGAAGCGACAAACAAGAACATCCACACGGTCAAATTCCGTAATGAGCCAGCTGAAGCCCACATTGCCATCGTCCTTGAAATAGATGTTATAATCTGTTTGTGGCTCGGGAGCCTCAGGCACACGGTTGAAATATCCTCTGTATGAGTAAATAACATCATATTTATTTATGGGTCTGTTCACCTTCAGGTGCTCGGGAAGCTTTGTTCTCAATGGGGAATTAACACCGCAGGCATCCACAACAAGGTCGGCATAGTAAGTGCCCTTGTTGGTTAAAACACCTGCAACTCTGCTACCAAGAAGCACAGGTGAGAGAGCTTCTTCGCCGTAACGGATGCTCACACCCTCTTTCTCGGCAACGGAAAAGAGATAATTGCTCAACTCAATTCTGTCCACAAGAAGAGAGGTTTCGGTACCCTCGGGGAGAGTGAGTGTGCCTGATTCGGGCTTTTCAGGCACAAAGGTGATAACATTTTTTCCACGCCTGAAATATTCAGGGATTTCAATTCCTGCGTAATCAAAGGCAGGCATATCAATAGCATCTGTCTGTGCAATTCCGAGAGAATCCTTATTCTGCTTTTCGAATAATGTTACCTTGTAGCCCTTTCGGACAAGGTTGATTGCACACACAAGGCCACCATTGCCGCCACCTGCAACAATAATTTCTGCCATAGAGACCCCTCCGTGAGAATTTCTATAAATAATATATCACACTAATGTAAGTTTTACAAATAAATCCGTAAATCTTTTGAGGAAAACTTAATAAAAACCACAAAAAATCTACAATCTATATATAAATGTATAAAAAATAGGAAAAAATGGTTGCAAATCCCGAAATAATGTGTTATATTCTCACTGTAAGAATATTCGATTGAGTGAGAGCAGGGCAACCTGCTCTCATCTTTATTGTATGATTCATCAATTGTAAAAGAGGTGCTGATTTGGCAAAGAACACAGTTTCCCTTGTCTGGGATATTGCACAGCCAATTGCTGAGGAGCTTGGTCTTGTGCTGTGGGATGTTGTTTTCGAAAAGGAAGGCGCATGCTATT
Source organism: Clostridia bacterium (assembly GCA_017380615.1). Classification (GTDB taxonomy): domain Bacteria; phylum Bacillota; class Clostridia; order Oscillospirales; family Acutalibacteraceae; genus DTU089. Next base: position 1,176 of record JAFODQ010000022.1, read on the forward strand.
ACCTCAGAATTTTTATCGACAAGGATGGTGGCGTTGGCATTGAGGATTGTGTCAATATGAGCCACGCTCTCGACAAGCCTCTTGATGAGGCAGATCCCGTTGACAGACAATATAACCTTCAGGTTTCCTCTCCGGGCATTGAAAGAAAGCTCACAAGAGATTTCCATTTCGATTACGCAATGGATGAAAAGGTTATTTTAAGGCTTATAAGACCCTTTGAAAACAAGAGAGAATTCAGAGGTGTGCTTATCGATTACAGCGAAACAGGCGCAGTGACCATTGAGTTTGAAGATGAAACTACAATGACGGCTGAGAAAAAAGAAATAGCCTGGATTAAATTAGATGACTTTTAAAATTCAAATATTTGGCGACTGACTTGATTTTCATTCTCGGCGTATCACATACGCCGTCAAATTTCAAACCTGCGTCATTCATCCAAATCTTTGAATTTTGGATTAAAGTAAATTGGCGACTGACTTGATTTTCATTCTCGGCGTATCACATACGCCGTCAAATTTCAAACCTGAGATGTCCATCCAAACCTCTGAGTTCGGAATTATGGTAATACGGAAAACAGCTTTCCGTGTTGTGGGCTTTAAAAGCTCAATAAATTCAGTTAAAAATTTTTCACATAAATTTATCATTGAAAGGATTGGTAAGAAAAATGGCACGTAAATCCACAAAACCCACAAGCAAAAACAAAGAGTTTTTTGAAGCGATTGCATTGCTTGAGCAGGAGAGGGGTATTCCTGCAGACTACCTTCTTGAGAAGGTGTGCAATGCTATTGTAACATCAGTAAGGAAAGAATATGGCGGAGCAGATGTTGTTTTTGTTGATTGCAACACTGAAAAGCAAGAGCTTCGTGTATATCTCAGAAAGCTTGTTGTTGAAGAAATCGAAAATGAGTTCACAGAAATTCTTCAGGAGGAAGCACAGAAGTACAAGAAGAATGCTCTTGTTGGTGATTTCGTTGAAATTCCTCTTGAGACAAAGCAGTTCGGCAGAATTGCAGCAACAACTGCAAAGAATGTTATCAGAGGAGATATCCACGATGCTGAAAGAGGTCTCATGCTCAAGGAGTTTGAGTCAAAGCAGAAGGAGCTCGTTACAGGTAAGGTTCAGAGCGTTGACCCTGAATCAGGCAATGTAACTCTTGAAATCGGCAAGGCTGTTGTTGTTCTTCCTAAGAGCCGTCAGATTCCCGGTGAAACCTTCAAGGAGGGTCAGCTCACCAAGGTTTACATTGAAGGCATCAAGGACACAACAAAGGGTCCGAAGGCAATGATTTCAAGAACACATTCAGGTCTTGTTAAGAGACTTTTCGAGACAGAGGTTCCTGAGATTTACGATGGCGTTGTTGAAATCAAGGCTGTTGCCCGTGATGCCGGCTCAAGAACAAAGCTTGCTGTATGGTCAAAGGATGAAAATGTTGACCCGATTGGTGCTTGTATCGGTCCGAAGGGCAGCCGTGTAGGAACAATTGTTGATATTCTCGGCGGTGAGAAGATTGATGTTGTTATCTACAACGAAGACCCTGCAAAGTATATCGCAGCAGCACTTGCTCCTGCAGATGTGCTTTCAGTTGAAATGGATGCAGAAAATCCGAATGCCTGCCATGTAACAGTTCCTGATACACAGCTTTCACTTGCAATCGGCAACAAGGGACAGAATGTTCGTCTTGCTGCAAAGCTTACAGGCTGGAAGATAGATATTAACCCTGAAAGTGGTTTCTATATTCCTCAGAATTCGTGAGGTAACAAATGGCAGAAAAGAAAATTCCAATGAGAAAATGCCTTGGCTGTAATGAGATGAAGCCCAAAAAAGAGCTTATCCGTGCAGTAAAAAGTCCCGATGGAGAAATCAGTCTGGACCTGACAGGCAAGAAATCAGGCAGGGGCGCATATATTTGCCCTGACAAAAAATGTTTTGATAAAGCCCGTAAGGGCAAGAGGCTGGAGAAGGCCCTTGAAACATCTATACCCGAGGCGGTATATGAGGAGATGGCAAACCAGCTTTGAATCAATCTGAAAGGACTGTGGCAGACTTTGAATATTAAGGATGCAATGGGATTTCTCGGACTGTGCAGAAAAGCTAACATGCTTTGCTGCGGACACGATGCAGTTAAGGAATCAATTTTGAAATCCAGAGCACAGCTTGTGATGCTCTCTTCGGATGCCTCTGAGAGGCTTGAGAGAGAAATGAAATATCTTTGCACGGCAGATGCAAGAGATATCACCGTTGCGAGAACAGCTTGTTCAATGGAGGATTTTGCCGCAGGTATCGGAAAGAAATCGGCGGTTTATTCCGTAACAGATGCGGGATTTGCCACAAAAATACTTCAAAAATTCATGGAGGAATAAGATGACCACTAAATATAAAGTCAGTGAAGTCGCAAAAGACTTCGGTTTACAAAGCAAAGCTATTATAGATCTTCTTGCAAAGCATTTTGAAGAGCCGAAGAAATCATCCTCTGCTCTTGACACAGTGGAGCTTGATGTAATCTTTGATGTTCTTTCACAGGAAAATGCTGTTGAAAGCTTTGATGCATATTTTGCAATGAAGAAGGAAGAAAAGAAGCCTGAGCCAAAGAAGGAGACACCCAAGGCAGAAAAGAAGCCTGAACAGAAGAAGGCTGCTCCAAAGGCAGAAAAGAAGCCGGAGCCTAAAAAGGATGCTCCAAAGGCAGACAAGAAGGCTGAACCAAGGAAGGATGCTCCTGCAGAGAAGAAGCACGGAGAAAGCAGCCTTAATCCGTTCAAAAAGCACGAAAAGAAAAACGATGGTCCTATGCAGTCAAGAACAAAGGGCGAAAAGCGTACCATCGACACAAGAGCAGACAATATTCAGCTTGATAAGTATAATGAGAGATATGAAAATATCGCTCCCGTTCATTCAATCAACGATAATGTTCAGACAAAGCAGAAAATCAAGCAGAAGAGTCAGCAGTACAAAAAGCAGGGCATGCGCTCCAAGCGTAAGGAAAGTGAAGCAGAGCGCTTGAAGAGAATTGAGGCAGAGCGCGCAAAGAAGACACTTGTTATCACAGTGCCTGAGGAAATCACAGTTGCTGACCTTGCTGCAATGCTCAAGAGAACAGCAGCTGAGGTTGTTAAGAAGCTCTTCACTCTCGGTATGATGGCAACAGTTAATCAGGTTATTGACTACGATACAGCAGAAATCGTTGCAACAGAGCTTGGCGCAAAGGTTAAGAAGGAAGTTGTTATCACCATTGAGGACAGAATCATAGATGACCATGAGGATAACGAGGAGGACCTTCTTCCAAGAAGCCCCGTTGTTTGTGTTATGGGTCACGTTGACCACGGTAAGACCTCTCTTCTTGACGCTATCAAGAACACATCTGTTACAGAGACAGAGGCAGGCGGTATCACACAGCACCTTGGTGCTTACAGAGTGCACATCAATGGTCAGGATATCACATTCCTTGACACCCCTGGTCACGCAGCCTTCACAGCAATGCGTGCAAGAGGTGCAATGGCAACAGATATTGCAATTCTCGTTGTTGCGGCAGACGATGGTATTATGCCACAGACAATTGAGGCTATTAACCATGCAAAGGCAGCAGGCGTTTCAATCGTTGTTGCAATCAACAAAATGGATAAGCCGGATGCTTCTCCTGATAAGATTATGCAGCAGCTCACAGAGCATGAGCTTATTCCTGAGGAATGGGGCGGCGATGTAATCTGTGTTCCCGTTTCAGCAAAAACAAGAATGAACATTGACACTCTTCTTGAGTCAGTTCTTCTTGTTGCAGAAATGAAGGAGCTTAAGGCTAATCCAAACCGTGCAGGTAAGGGTATTGTTATTGAAGCACGTCTTGACAAGGGTCGTGGCCCTGTTGCTACTCTTCTTGTTCAGAACGGTACACTCAAGTCAGGCGATATCATTGTTGCAGGCACTGCAGTTGGTAGAGTCCGTGTAATGACAGATGACAAGGGCAACAAGGTTAACGAAGCAGGTCCATCTGTTCCTGTTGAAATCACAGGTCTTGCAGAGGTGCCGACCGGTGGTGATGCATTCGACTGTGTAAGCGATGAAAGACTTGCCCGTGAGCTTGTTGAGCAGAGAAAGACCTCACAGAAGGAAGAGGCATTCCGTTCAATGCAGAAGGTTACTCTTGATAACCTCTTCGATTCAATCAACGAAGGCTCACTTAAGGATCTTAACATCATTGTTAAGGCAGACGTTCAGGGTTCGGTTGAGGCTGTTCGTCAGAGTCTTGAAAAGCTTTCAAATGAAGAGGTTCGTGTTAAGGTTATCCACGGTGGTGTTGGTGCAATCAATGAATCAGACGTTATGCTTGCAAATGCATCAAACGCTCTCATTGTCGGCTTTAATGTTCGTCCCGACCCGGTTGCAGAGCAGAATGCAGAGCGAGACAGCGTTGAAATGAGAATGTACAGAGTTATTTACGACTGTATTGAAGAGGTTGAAGCAGCTATCAAGGGTATGCTTGCACCTAAATATCGCGATGTTGAAATGGGTAAGGCAGAGGTTCGTAATGTATTTAAGCTTTCAAGCTCAGGAACAATTGCCGGCTCATATGTAACAGAAGGTAAAATCACAAGAAATTCAAAAATCCGTGTTGTTCGTGACGGTATCGTTATTTTCGAGGATGAAATTGCATCTCTTAAGAGATTCAAGGACGACCAGCGTGAGGTAGCATCAGGCTATGAATGTGGTATCGGTCTTGAAAGATTCAACGACATCAAGGAAGGCGATATCCTCGAGGCATATATTGTAGAGGAGTACAGAGATTAATCCATGGGAACATATAAACAGAACAGAACCGCTGAAGATATAAGGCGTGAGATTTCTGCTATTGTGCGTGAGCTTAAGGACCCAAGAGTCTCAGACCACCTTATCAGCGTGGCAAGAGCAGAGGTTTCATCAGATTCATCCTATGTTAAAGTTTATGTAAGTGCTGTTGAGGGCATTGAGGTTGCAAAGGCTGCCACAAAAGCCCTCACCGGTGCTACCGGCTTCATCCGTAGAGAAATAGGCAAAAGACTTGGCTTGAGAAAAACTCCCGAGCTCAAGTTTGTGGCTGATAATTCTATCGAATACGGTATGAGCATTGTTAAAAAGCTTGAGGAAATATCAAATAATTCAAAAGAGGACTAATTCCTATGATTATTGATAAAAAAGAATGTTTGGAATTTTTTCTGAACAACGAAGAGTTTCTTGTAATATCTCATGAGCATCCCGATGGTGATACATTGGGGTGCGCATTCGCACTGTGTGAAATCCTGAAGCAGATGGGCAAAAGGAGAGCATTTGTGTGTGCAGATGAAATTACAGGAGACTTTTCTTTTATGACAGAGGGCTTTGTTAATGATGAGCTTTCCTCTCCTGTGAGAGTTTCTGTGGATGTTGCAGATAAAAACCTTTTCGGCAAGCTGCCTGAGGACATTATCGGCAATATTGACCTTGCAATTGACCACCATATGTCACACACCATGTTTGCAGACAAGGTTTATCTTGAAAACAGAGCAGCAGCCTGCGAGATTATCTATGACCTTGCGAAGAGTCTGCCGGTTGAGATAAACAGATATATGAGAAACTGTCTTTACACAGGAATTTCCACAGATACGGGCTGCTTCAGATATAACAACACATCTGCCTTGTCTTTCTCGATTGCGGCAAAGCTGATGGAAGCGGGTATCGATTCAGCCAGAATCAACAAGCTTATGTTTGAAACAAAAACAAAGAGCTTTCTTAAGCTTGAAATGCTTTCCCGCGAAACACTTGAATATCACTTTAATGAAAAGTGTGCTGTTATAACAGTCAATCAGGAAATGTATAAGCAGAGTGGCTCAACAGAGCACGAGTGCTATCCCATAACTGCACTTCCAAGGCAGATTGAGGGTGTGCTTGTCGGAGTTGTCATAAAGGAAAAGGAAGACGGCTCCTTCGGCATTTCTGTAAGAACAGACGGTGACATAGATGCTTCCGAAATCTGCGCAAGATTAGGTGGAGGTGGTCACAAGGGCGCGGCAGGCTGCCGTGCAGATTGCGGCTATGAGGAAATCAAGGAGAGAATCCTTGCTTCCGTAAAAAAATCGTTGGATGGTATTGATTTATGACGGGAATCATTCCTCTTCACAAGGAAGAAAATATAACCTCATTTTTTGCAGTTGCCAAGGTAAGAAGAATTGTGCAGGAAAAGAAGGCAGGTCACACAGGCACGCTTGACCCCAATGCCACCGGCGTTTTGCCGATTGCGTTAGGCGGAGCCACAAGATTTATTGAGCTTTTGCCCACCCACAAAAAAGCTTACAAGGCAACCTTTAAAACAGGTGTGCAGACAGATACCCTTGATATATGGGGAAATGTTGTAGCCACAAGTGATAAGAAAACAAACCTTCAGGAGCTTCTTGCGGCAGCAGAGAGCTTTCGTGGAGAGATAATGCAGCTTCCACCCATGTTTTCTGCACTAAAAAAAGATGGTGTGCGTCTTTATGAGCTTGCCCGAAAGGGTGAGGAGGTTGAGAGAGAACCTCGCAAGTGCACCATATTTGAATTGGAAATAGGCGAGGCAAACGGTGAATATACACTTTATTGCAGCTGCTCTGCAGGCACATATATCCGCACACTTATAAGTGATATCGGGGATGCTGTGGGCACGGGTGCTGTAATGACATCTCTTCAAAGAATATATGCATGTGGCGTTGAGCTGGGTGAATGCTTCACTCTTTCGCAGCTTGAGGAGTTATCAGCAAAGGGTGAGCTTGAAAAGGCAATTATTCCCGTTGATAAGCTTCTTTCAGAATATCCGTCACTGAATGTGTCGCCTAACCAGGCTGTCAGATTCAGAAACGGTGGAGATTTAATGGCAGACCGTGTAAGAGGTCTGAAGAATTACGGACTTTACAGAGTCTATGGTAACAATGAATTTTTGGGACTTGGTGAGTATTGCGAAGGCTCACAAAGTCTGACAGTAAAGCGAGTTTTTGTAGAAAAATGAAAACAATTCTGGAAGGGACATTTGTTGCCCTTGGCACCTTTGACGGATTGCATATCGGTCACAAGGCAGTTATAACCTCAGAGAAAAGTGAATATCAGCGCAAAATCGCTCTCATGTTCAGGGAGCATCCTCAGAAACAGCTCACAGGTGTGAACCCGGGAATTCTCACCACCTCAAAGAAGGAGGGGGAGCTTCTTGCAGAATGGGGCGTTGAGGCAGAGTATATTGATTTTCCGTCAATTTCCTCTCTCTCACCTGAAGAGTTTGTGGACGAGGTTCTGGTTAAGACCTATAATGCCCGTTCAATTGCCTGCGGCTTTAACTATCGCTTCGGCAAAAGGGCAGAGGGTAATGTTTCCCTTCTCAGGCGTCTTTGTGCCGAAAGAGAAATTAAGCTCACTGTTGTGGATAGCATCAACTTTATGGATGAGCCCGTAAGCTCCACAAGAATCCGTAAGGCAATTGCGAAGGGTGATATGGCCTCTGCAAATGCTATGCTTGGCAGATGCTATTCCTATGATTTTGAGGTAATGCACGGAGATGAAAGAGGCAGAATTTTAGGCTCACCCACCATAAACCAATTCTTTATGAAGGATTTCTGTGTGCCTGAATTCGGCGTTTATGCATCATACACCATAATTGATGGGAAGAAATATCCCTCTGTTACAAATATTGGTGTAAGACCAACAATTGAAGGTGTCAGCGAAAAGCGAAGTGAAACCAATATTATTGGATTTCAGGGTGACCTTTACGGAAAGCATCCTGAGGTATTTATTGTTGAAAAAATAAGAGGAGAGCTTAAGTTTGCAACTCTTGACGATTTGAGTGAGCAGATTGCAAAGGACAGAGAGCTTTCCGTTAAAATATTAAAATTCAGGGATAAGGGGGAAGAGTAAGATGGATTTTAAAAACAAAATCAAGATTTCTCCATCCATTCTCTCAGCAGACTATGCTGCTTTAAGAGAGGATATTGAAAAGGTAAACAAAGCAGGTGCAGATATGCTCCATGTGGATGTTATGGACGGTCATTTTGTACCGAATATTTCCATTGGTCCACCGGTGGTGAAATCAATCAGGAAGGCAACAGATATGTTTCTTGATTGCCACCTTATGATATCTGACCCGATTGATTATATTGATTCATTTGCAAAAAGCGGAGCTGATTTGATTAGCTTTCATGTGGAAAGCAACAGTCCCGTCAGTGAAACCATTGAGAAAATAAAAGCAGCAGGTGTGTTACCGGCACTTGTTGTGAAGCCGGGCACTCCTGCTGAAGCAGTATTCCCTTATCTGAAGGATATTGCAATGGTGCTTGTAATGACTGTTGAGCCTGGCTTTGGCGGACAGTCATTTATGGAGAATATGCTCCCGAAAATCAAAACCATAAGGGAAGAGGCAAACAGGGTTAACCCATCTCTCATGATTCAGGTTGATGGTGGTATTGTGCCGGAGACTGCAAAGCTTTGTGTAGCTGCAGGTGCCGATGTGCTTGTTTCGGGAAGCTATATTTTCGGCGCAGCAGATATAGAGAGAGCTGTGGAGTCCTTAAGATAAAAGCTTTCCATACTCATAGATTTCTCCCATAAGAGCCTTCGGTGAGACAAGCGCGTTACCGAATTCGCAAAGCGCGAAAATCAATTTGTCATCACAGGCAGGCATCGGGTGAAGCAGTGTGTAATATTCTCCGTTGCATACATAATGCTCAAATTTTACGCACAGGTGTGAGAGCGCTGTGAGTCTTTTTCGGCATTCAATGTGCGCATTAAGATCAAGGGCGTGCAGCAGCACAGGCTCAGCCTCCTTCTTCATAATCAATCGGCGTTTTCTTGTGTCCGCCGGTTCGGGCAGCTGAGTGAATTGCAGCAGACATCCGCCATCTGCCGAGGGCGATGCCTGAATAAGTAAACGGTTATCTGTGCTTACAGTTTTACCAAGAAGCTTTTTGGCTTCATCAAGTATTGTCCATATTACACGACGGGTTTCAATGTTTGCGTAATCGAGCTCATCGTAGGTGATATCCAATTCGGTCATATCTTTTTTTGTAAGAGTTACGGAGATTTTCTCATCTCCGTCTGCCTGAATTTTCATATAATTGCCTCCTTGTTGCTACTAATACTATAATACTCACACAGCTTATACACAATGATAAAATAATGGAAAGGAATTTTCTGTATGAAATTTGCAGTTTGCAGCTACAGCCTTTCGTCTCTTATAAGAACGGGAGAGAAAACAGAAGCAGAGCTTCTTTATCTTGCAAAGGAAATGGGCTTTGATGCCTTTGAGTTTTCGGAGATTAATCCTCCCGAGGATATGGAAAAAAAGCGATATGCAAGAACCCTCAGATCATTTGCCAAGCACGCAGGAATTCCCATTGTGCAGTATTCAATCGGTGCTGATTTTCTTTATGGCTCAGATGGAGACCTTCAAAAGGAAATTCAACGCCTCAAAGATGAAATTGATGTTGCCGAAGCTCTCGGCGTTCAGGGTGTAAGACACGACACCACGGGTGGCTACAAGGGTGAGGATGCAGATAAATATACCTTTGAGGATGCCCTTGCGAGAATCATTGAGGGCTGCAGGGCTGTCACTGAATATGCAGCCACCAAGGGAATTAGGACAATGACAGAAAACCACGGTTATTTCAGTCAGGACAGCTTGCGTGTCAAGGCAATTGTTGAAGGCGTGAATCATCCGAACTTCGGCACATTGGTGGATATAGGAAATTTCCTTTGTGTGGATGAAAATCCTGCTGATGCTGTAAAAAACACATCGCCCTATGCATTTTATGTGCACGCCAAGGATTTTTGTTACAGAAAGAAGGATGAGCTTCTTTCGCCCGATGGCTTTTTCAAAACGCGAAACGGGAATTATCTCAAGGGTGTGATTCTCGGTCACGGAGATGTGCCCGTGCTTGAGGCACTTAAGATTATTAAAGAAAATGGCTATAATGGCTATGTTACACTTGAGTTTGAAGGAATTGAGGATGCAAAGCTTGGCTGTGCCTATGGTCTTAATACCTTGAAGGCAGTCAAGGAAAAGCTTGATTGGTAATATGAATTTAAGTAACAGAAAAATTGTTCTTGCTTCAGCATCACCTCGTCGGAAAGAGCTGATATCACTCATTTGCGATGATGTTATAATCCGTCCTGCAGAGTGTGATGAAACACTTCCTCAGGGAATAGGTGCAAGGCAAGCCGTTGAATATCTATCAAAAATAAAAAATTCTGCTGCAAGGCAGGTGTCCCAGCCCGATGAAATTATTATTTCGGCAGACACCGTTGTGGCAATCAATAATGAAATATTAGGTAAGCCTGCGCATAAGGCAGATGCCCGGAGGATGATAACACTCCTCAGTGGCAAAACCCACCAGGTTTATACGGGAGTAACAGTTTTTGCAGATGGGGAAGAAATTACCTTCAGCGAGAAAACAGATGTTACATTTTTCCCTCTTTCTCAAGAGGAAATTGAAGCCTATATCTCCACGAGCGAGCCATATGACAAGGCAGGCAGTTACGGAATTCAGGGCAAGGCGAGTCTTCTTGTCAGCGGCATAAACGGAGATTACTTCAATGTTGTGGGCTTTCCCATTGCAAGGCTCAACAGAGAGCTTGAAAAATTTTTAAAGTAAGGTGGTGTTTTTGTGGCAGAAAAAACAAAGGAAGCTTTTGTTCAGCCAGAGGTAACAGAGGCTGATATTGAAAAACAAAGACAGCAGCAGGAAAAGGAATACTTAGGTCCACGGGAGATGGCAGCATATATCATTTCCGGTATCGGTGACAAGAACTGGGAAACCTTCAATGGTAACAACGAGTTTTTCTACACCACAACCTTCCAGCATGTCAGTCCCATTACATTGAGTATTGCACAGTCTGTGTGCAGCATTCTCGACACATTTGATAATGCAATTTCAGGACCAATTCTTGACAGAACAAGAACACGTTGGGGCAGAGTGCGCCCATATCTCATTCTCACTCTTCCGTTCTGGCTTTTCTCTGCGGCAATGCCGTATATTCTGCCCGATGGTCTTTCTCAGGCCACACTTCTTATGGCGTTTCTTATAATAAGATATGTCGGCTCAATCTCAAACTCATTTTACACACCGGCATATCAGGCTGTGCTATATAACCTGACACCGAATATTGATGAACGAAACAGGCTTATTGCCGCTGATACATATGTTGACCTTCTTGGTGTGTGGCTTCCGTCGTTGTTCCCGTTCTTTGTTGACTACCTGCCCAGAACAATTCCCACAAGAAGCATATATTTAGGTGGTGCTGTTGTGTTTATGGCGCTTGTTGTCATCTTCCGTGTATATGGCTTCTTCAGCCTTCGTGAGAGGGTGCCTCTTGCATCCCGTGAGGAAATGAAAAGCACAAGTGTTTTCAAATCTGTTATGCAGGTTGCATCCTGCAAGCCTATGTGGGTGCTCATGATTAAAAACTTCTTTGGTCTTGGTAAGGGCACAGGTCAGAGCGTTGCAAACTATTTCTGGCTTAACTGTACAGGCAAGCTTTCAAACGCTGCCATTGCAGGTATTTTCACTGGTCTTCCAAGCTACTTTGTGCTTCCGTTTGCCACAAAGATGACAAGGAAGATTGGTCTTAAAAACCTTGCTGTTTTGTCCTACGGATACTGTGGCTTGGTTTACCTTATAATGTTTTTTGTGGGCTTCCACCCAACAGACAACAACATTATAAATATTGTTATAATTGTTATCTTCCTCACACTCGCAGGTGCAATGAACAGTGTTCAGCGCTACTGTAACACAGCCCTTCAGGGTGATTTGTATGACTATGTTGAGTGGAAAACAGGTATAAGAAACGAGGGTATGATGAGTGCCGCAATGGGCTACATCACACTTATTACAAACAATATTTCAACAATTCTCAGTGGTATCATTATTGCTGCAATAAAATATGAGCCACTTCTCAACTCCTACGGAGTTGTTATTCCACAGACAGATCCCACAATGCTCAAGGCAATCTGGACAGTATTTACCCTTGCACCTGCATTGGGAAGAATAGGTAAAGCTGTTTCACTTATGTTCTTTAATGTTGACGGAAAGGTGAAGGAGCAGATGATGGAGGATCTTGCTGTGACAAGAGCACAGAAGCTCAAATCAAGAACAGAAGATTCACAGGAAAACTAAGGTGATATAAATGCGTATAGTTGTTAAGGTGGGCACATCAACTCTTGCCCACAGCACAGGAAATATAAATATCAGGCATGTTGAGGAATTGTGCAAGGTGCTTTCAGACCTTAAAAATGCAGGTCATGAAATAATGCTTGTTTCCTCAGGTGCTATCGGAATGGGTGTGGGCAAGCTTTCTCTTAACGAGAGGCCCACAGATATGGCAACAAAGCAGGCTGCAGCTGCTGTGGGTCAGTGTGAGCTTATGTATGCATACGATAAGCTTTTTTCTGAATATAATCACACTGTTGCACAGATTCTTCTTACGGGGCTTGATCTTGAGGACCCCACAAGATATCACAACATCAAAACCACAATCAACAGACTTCTTGAATTGAAGGTTTTGCCTGTCATCAATGAAAATGACACTGTTAATACCGATGAAATTTCTGTTGGTGACAACGATACTCTCGGTGCAATTGTTGCTGTGAGCATGCATGCAGATTTGCTTGTGCTGCTTTCGGATATTGACGGACTTTACACGGCAGACCCTCACAAGGACCCTGAAGCAAGACTGATTGCAGAGATTGAAGAAATCACACCTGAGATTGAAGCTCTTGGTGGCAAGAGTCAGAGTGGTCTGGGCACAGGCGGAATGGCAACAAAGCTTTCGGCAGCGAAGAAGTGTGTTGCAAGGGGTACAGATGTTATAATTGCAAACGGCTCATCACCTTCAGTGCTTTACAAGATTATTGATGGTGAAAAGGTTGGTACAAGATTTATTTCAAAGAAGTGATTATATGAAAACAACAATTGAAATTTTAAAGGATGCAAAGGCTGTAAAGAGTGTGCTTTGCTCACTTTCTTCAGAAAAGAAAAACGAAGCGCTCCTTCAGATGGCAGATGCACTCGTTGAAAACACAGAGGAAATACTTTGCGAGAATGCAAAGGATTTAGAGCGAGCAAGGGGTACAATATCCGAGGTTATGCTTGACAGACTGGCGCTTTCCGAAGAAAGAATTCAGGGAATGGCAGAGGGCATCCGTCAGGTTGCTGCGCTTCCTGACCCGGTGGGAGAAATTCTTGAAACCGTGGTGAGACCCAGTGGCATCGTGGTTGAGAAAACAGCAGTGCCCATGGGTGTTGTTGCAATCATTTATGAAAGCAGACCGAATGTTACCTCGGATGCTGCGGCACTTGCACTGAAAAGCGGCAATGCCTGTGTGCTTCGTGGTGGTAAGGAGGCGTTCCTTTCTGCCAATGCTATTGTTAAGGCGATGAGAAAGGGTCTTTCAAGGGTTGGTCTTCCCGAAACACTCATTAACCTTGTGCAGGACACAACAAGACAGAGCGCAAACGAGCTTATGAACGCAGTGGGCTATGTGGATTTGCTCATTCCGCGTGGTGGCGCAGGTCTCATAAAGGCTGTAACAGAAAATGCAAAGGTGCCTTGCATTCAGACAGGCACAGGCATTTGCCACATCTATGTTGATAAAAAAGCAGACTACGAAAAGGTGCTTAATATAATAGATAATGCAAAAACAAGCAGGCCTTCTGTTTGCAACGCTTGTGAGGTTGTGCTTGTGCATGAAAGTCGTGCAGACCAGGTTTTACCTCTTCTTAAGGAAAGGCTTTGTGGTCTTCGTGAGGCAATGGGTCTCACTCCTGTTGAGCTGAGACTTGACGAGAAGGCTTTGGAGATTATAGATGGTACTCCTGCAGGTGAAAATGATTTTGACACTGAGTTTCTTGATTACATTCTTGCAATTAAAATCGTTTCAGATATAAACGAGGCTATTGAACACATTTCGGCACACTCCACAGGGCACAGTGAAGCAATCATCACAGAAAGCAGAGAGAATGCAAAGCTTTTCACAATGGCTGTTGACAGTGCAGCTGTGTATGTGAATGCCTCCACTCGCTTCACAGACGGTGGCGAGTTTGGGCTTGGCTGTGAAATGGGAATTTCAACACAGAAGCTTCATGCAAGAGGACCGATGGGTCTTAAGGAGCTTACAACATATAAGTTTATTATTAAGGGTAACGGACAAATCAGATAAGAGGTGCTTGTATGAAGAAAATAGGATTTCTCGGCTGCGGAAACATGGGTGGAGCCTTGGCGAAGGCATCACTCCAATCTGTGGGAGCAGAAAATATTTTTGTCTTTGATGTGGATTCAAAGAAGCTTAAAGCCTTTGCAGATGAGACAGATGTGAATATTGCAGATGCAGAATATATCGTTACAAATTGTGACTATATCTTTCTTGGTGTAAAGCCACAGATGCTCAAAAATCTTTTTGAAAAGATTGCTCCGGTTATCGGTGAGAGAACAACCGATTTCACACTTGTTTCAATGGCAGCAGGAGTGAGCACGGCGTCAATTGCCGCAATGGCTCAGATTGATTGCCCGATTATAAGAATAATGCCCAATATGCCTGTTGCTGTGGGCGAGGGAATGATTCTTTACACGGTCAATGATTTCGTTTCAAAGGAAAATCTTGATGGTTTCCTTGATTCAATGAAATTTGCAGGTGTTCTTGACAGAATTGATGAAGACAAAATTGATGCTGCATCCTGTGTTTCAGGCTGCGGACCGGCATTTGTTTTTATGTTTTGTGAAGCCCTTGCAGACGGTGCTGTTGAGTGTGGTCTTCCTAGAGACAAGGCTCTTCTTTATGCTGCACAGACACTTATCGGCTCTGCTACCATGCTCAATGTAACAGGTGAGCACCCGGGTAAATTAAAGGATGCTGTGTGCAGTCCTGCAGGCAGCACAATTGAGGGTGTTAAGGCACTTGAAGACGGCGCATTCAGAGCAAGCGCAATGAATGCCGTTAAGATGGCGTATAAGAGAACACTTGAGCTGTTCAAATAAGAAGCCGGGATGACGGTGTTAAAAAATAAACTAACGGGACGGATAATATCCGTCCCGTTTTTAGTGTGTTTGAGTGTTATCACTATCTTATCATGGAGTGTCAACATTTGATACAAAGATAAAGCTTTTGATGTTTGCTTTATAGTAGATAAACGATAGCTTATATGATAGAATATAGAAAAAAATAAGAGCTTACTTGTTGTTGGGTTTTCAAACGATGCTCCAACTACAAATGTTGAACAATAATTATTTTGCAATTCAATTAAAAAAGAACCTTCGGAAGAAGGTTCTTTCTTTTTATTTTATAAGATTTTTGAATTCCTGAAGAGCATCCTCATTATATTTTTTGTAGTCGCTCGTCATCATGGGCACCTTGCCGTCAATGAGCATTCTGAAGCCATCCTCAACGCCCTGAAGAGTGTTGGGAACAAGTGTGCCGTTGTTCTTCTGCATAAATGTTCTTGGTCCCACAATATCCGTTGAAACAGCAGGTAAGCCTAAAATATCCGCCTCAACAAGAACAAGGCCGAAGCCCTCATAGTGAGAGGCAAGGATGAAGCCGTCGCAAGCCTTAACAATTGGTAACGGATTTGTCATGGAGAGAATGAGAATAACATTATCTGCACAGTCAAGTGTCTTCACATATTCGCAAAGATTATCAAAAATGTCATCACGCTGAATGCCGCCGATGATTATGAAATATGTGTTCTTGTTTTCCTTCCACACAGTGTTGAAGGCGTCAATCATTCTTTTGTGATCCTTTTCCGGAGAGAATCTGCCCACACTGATAAGCACCTTGGCATCGCTTTCAAGAATACTCTTGATTTCAGGAAGCTCCTTGTTGCTTTGTGTAACGCCTTCGTCAAATGCAATTTCTCCATTGCCTCTTTCCACGATTTCATCGTATGCGATGATGTTTCGTGCAAGTGCGAAATTGTTTGTGTGTCTTACAAAGCGTGAGGTTGATTTTGTAATATCCTCTGTAACAAGAGCAACCTTATCGTAGTGCTTGTAGGCATAACGCAGAACGGAGTTTCTCTGGTTACCCTTAAGCTCAATTTCCTTTTCCATATCGCTGTGCACATAAATTACATTGTTGCACTTGAACTGTGAGAAAAGAAGAATCATCTTTGCTTCATAGCCATTGAACTGAATTGCGCTGTCAAATGGTGCACCGCCGAAGGTTCTCTGAATTTCGAGCTGCCACTCATATTTGAGCAAGGACATCATAAGGCTTGTGGGGAACTTCTTTTTGTTGAAATTGAGCCATGCCTTTTTCTTGAAATAGCCAAGATTGAACACACCCTGAACAGGGAAGTAGGAAACGCCCTCAGGGAGAGAGGCGATTGTGTCCTGATGGAACTTGCCCTTTTCTGCGGGGAAGGAAACAATGTAATTGTTTTCTGATGTGTCAAGGTTTTTAAGAAGATTAAGACCGGATGTGGTAATGCCGTTCTGGTCCAGATTTCCAAGATAGAGAAGAATGTTTTTCTTTCCGTTCTTTGCAATGGGAACCTCTGTCACCTTGTCGTTTTTGTTGCCGTTGATTGTGAAATCAAGAAGAGCCTTTGTTGAGTCGGGACCGTCAAAGGTGCAATATTCCTCAAGGAAGGCCTTGTCGTCATATTCCTTTGGTGAGCGCATCTCTTTGAGAAGGTCCTCAAGAGTTTTCACATTGGGGAACGGAAGGTCTGAAAGTGGCTTGTAAACGCCACGGTCAGCAAAATAATCCTCCTGGTCAAAGGTGAAGAGGATGATTTTCTTTCCTGTGTTTGCGTAGTCATAGAAAACACTGGAGTAGTCAGTTACAAGACACTGTGCACAGTTAAGGAAATCGTATGTTTCATATTCCTCGGGGAAGTTACGGATGTGCTTGAAGGTGTCAAAATCAACATCCTTCTTTGCAATGGGGTGAAGGTTGAGATAAAGGATTTCGTCCTCTGCAAGGAGCTTGTCCAGCTCATAGAGATAATACTGGAAATATGCATTTGCCTTTGCGTCTATGTTTCCGACAGAGCCACGCCAGGTGGGCATATATGCATAAACCTTTTTGTCCTTAAGACCAAGCTCTTTAATGATTTCTTCGCCACGGCCTTCGTTGAAGAAGGCTGTGTTTCTCGGATAACCTGCAAGCACACACTCACCAAGAGCGAGGTTTTCAAGCATATAGTCCTCAACCATGTGCTCCATGGTGTATCTGTTGGGATAGAGAAGGTAGTCTGCACAAACAAAGTTTTTCTGTGCATTACCGATACCGTGCATAGCGTTACGGATGCCCTTACCAAGAGTCTTGAGAGGTGTACCGTGCCATGTATTGAGATATACCTGACCCTCCTTCTTAAGGTAGAAGGGGAGGAAGGTGTTATCGTTGAAGAGATACTTTGCAGATGCAAGCACCTTCATATATTCCTTTGTGGAAAGCACAACGGGAATAACCCCCTGAATATTGTACTTTGCAAGAATTTCCTCAAATTTCGGCTTTGTAGCCACACGGCAGCTGAGATAAATCTTATAATCCTTATAAAGCGGATTTGTGGCAAGCTCTTTTATGAGATAAAAGATGTTACCACTGATTTCTGTACCGTGCTGCGATTCAAGAAGAATGGCATGGTCGTCTATTTTAAGCTTTTTGAACCACTTGACATAACGCATCTTGGGTATGGTGTATAAAAGCCATGTGTATATAGGGGTTTTCTTAAGCAAGGCTTCAAGTTTACTAAACATAAGTCCCTCCAAAAAAATTGATAATGTATTATATCACACATTTGCAGAAAAATCCACAAATCATTTCATTTTCATTGAAATATCAAATGCCTCCACGGAATGGGTCAGAGCACCGATTGAAAGAATATCCACACCAAGCTCTGCAACACTGCGAAGTCTTTCCTTTGTGAGATTGCCCGAAGCTTCAAGAAGAGCATTGGAATCAACAATTCTTACAGCCTCTGCCATGGTTTCGTTATCCATATTATCAAGCATAATGATGTCTGCACCTGCTGAAAGTGCTTCTCTGACCTCATCAAGGGTACGGGTTTCAACCTCGATTTTAACTGTGTGGCCGATTTTCTCACGAAGAGCCTTCACTGCAGGAGTGATACCACCCTTTGCATCAATGTGGTTATCCTTGAGCATGGCACAGTCTGAAAGATTATATCTGTGATTTTTGCCGCCACCACAGGTAACAGCATATTTCTGAAGCGAGCGAAGACCGGGAAGAGTCTTTCTTGTGTCTGCAATTGTGGCTCTTGTACCTTCAATTTCCTTTACACAAAGGCTTGTTGCTGTGGCAATACCACTCATGTGCTGAATGAGGTTGAGAGCTGTTCTTTCGCCCTTGAGAAGCTTGACTGTCTTTCCGCTGAATTCGGCAATCAGGTCTCCCTTCTTTACAGCATCGCCATCCCTTTTGTGAAGCGTGCAGGAAAAGGATGAATCAAGCAGCTGAAAAACTCTCATTGCAACATCAAGACCACAAAGCACGCCCTCTGCCTTTGAAACAAAATAAGCTTCGCTTACGTGGTTTTCATCTAAAAGGTAATCTGTTGCAACATCTATGTAGTTGATGTCCTCGGTGATAGCGCTTTTGATAAGGTCATCAATATAAAACTGTGGTAAAATCATCTGTCAACCTCCTTGAGAATTATATATGCCACCGTTGCAAGGGAAAGTGCCTCGCAATAATCGGCTGTTACGGCAAATTTACCATTTTTGAGTCTGTTGAGAATGCTTTCAATTCTCTGCTTTGCAGAATGTATTGCGCCTTCATCGGGAATAACGAAATATGCCCTTTGAAGAATTTCTCTGATTTCTGTTCGGGTGCCCTTGGGAAGAGGTGCGCCCTCAAAGTCCTCCGGGGGCTCATTTTGTGGCACATTTACACTGTAAAATCCTGCATTGATGCAGCGTGTTATGTCCTCTGCTGCCTTTCTGCCGAAAACAAGTGCCTCAAGAAGAGAGTTACTTGCAAGTCGGTTTTTGCCGTGTACACCCGTGCAGGAGCATTCACCTGCAGCATAAAGACGGGGGAGCGTTGTTCTTGCGTTAAGGTCAACCTCAATGCCACCCATAAGATAGTGCTGGCAGGGAAAAACGGGAATTAAATCCTTTGAAATATCCACGCCCTGCTTCAGACAGCCTGCATAGATACCGGGGAAGCGCTTCTTTAAATATTCTTCACCCTTATATCTTATATCAAGATAAAATTTGTTGCTGCCGAGTCTTCTCGATTCCATAATAATTGAACGGGAAACCACGTCACGGGGTGCAAGCTCAAGTCTCTCGTCATATCTGTCCATGAATCTTTCCTTGTTGCAGTTGAGAAGGTATGCACCCTCACCACGCACAGCCTCGCTTATGAGAAACTGCTCACGGTTTGCACCGTTGAAGGCTGTGGGATGAAACTGAACATAGCTGAGATTTTTGATGGCTGCTCCCATTTCATAGGCAAGACGGATTCCGTCACCCGTTGCCACAGATGGATTTGTGGTATATTTATAAACTCTGCCTATACCACCTGAAGCAAGAAGGCAGAAATCTGCATAAACAGTTCTGAACTCTCCATTGCTCATGATAACAAGCTTAAAGCCGTTTTTGATTCTGTCCATGCTTGTGACCATGGTTTCATCGGCAATTGTAACATTGGGGAGAGCTTCCACCTGAAGCATGAGCTTATCAACCATCTCCTTGCCGGATGTGTCCTTGTGGTGGAGGATTCTTCTTCTGCAGTGACCACCCTCGAGTGTTTTTATGAGCTCGCCCTGCTCGTCACGGTCATAATCAACACCATATTCAATTGTTTTGAGCACATCGGCAGGACCCTGTGTGCAAAGCTCTGTTACTGCATCGAGATCGTTTTCCCTTTTGCCTGCAACGAGAGTGTCCTCAATGTGCAGCTCATAGCTGTCATTGACAGTATCAAGCACACAAGCAATTCCACCTTGTGCAAGGGAGCTGTTTGACTGATGTCTTTCCTTTTTTGAAAGCATGAGAATATCTGTGCTTTCAGGAAAATTCAGTGCTGCATACAGCCCTGCAATGCCACTGCCTACAATGACAACGGTATATTTCTTTTTAATTTCGGAAAGGTTCATTTTCTTACCCCAATTCCAACATTCTGTTTATGCTTACAAGAGCTTTCTTTCTCAAATCTTCAGGAAGGGCGATGCTCTCGCCACCCTTGCCCAGAAGGCAATTGTATATATCCTCAAGCGTGATTTTCTTCATATCCTCACAGCAGAGCTTTTCGGGAGAAAGCTGAATGAATCTCTCTCCATTTTCCTCGTGAAGCGCCAGATAATCCACAACGCCTCGCTCTGTGCCTATGATTATTTCACCGGGAGTTTCCTTTGCATATTTAATGATTTCACTGGTTGCACCGACCATATCTGCAAGCTCCACAACCTCTTTGGGCGATTCGGGGTGCACAGCAAATTTTGCTGTCGGATGATCCTTTTTGCACTGAAGCACATCCTCTTTTGTGAGCTGGGCGTGCACGGGACAATAGCCATCCCACAGAGTAATATTTTTGTGAGGAAGCCTTGCTTTGACATAGGAGCCAAGGTGCTGGTCAGGAATGAAGAGGATTTCAGGAGCATTGAGCTTGTCCACAATTTTGATTGCAGAGGAGCTTGTAACACAAACATCACACTCTGCCTTTAATGCAGCTGTGGTGTTGATGTATGCCACAACCTGTGCCTGTGGGTTTTCCTCTTTGAATTTTCTCACTCTTTCGGGAGCAATCTGCTCAGCCATGGGGCAGGTGGCAGATGGCACGGGAAGAAGTGTTTCTGTTTCCGGAGAGAGAATTTTCACACTCTCTGCCATAAATCGCACACCACACATAATAACTCTTTCTGCTTTTATTTCAGCAGCCTTTTTGCTGAGAAAAAAGCTGTCTCCCGTGATGTCTGCAATGTCAATGATATCAGGCTCCTGATATGTGTGTGCAAGAATCACGGTATTTGTTTCCTTTTTCAGCTGAAGAATTTTGTTTTTAAGCTCCGATGTGGTCATTTAATCACCTTTTTCTTGTGAAATCACATAGTATTACATTATGATTCATTATAATTATAACATTATTTTGTGGATTAGCAATATAAAAAATTCTAAAAAAACAAATGAACAATCTTTTCTTTTTAGAAAACTGTATAAATATTTATCTTACATACCTTTTTTATGCGTATTATGTTGAAATGTGACTTGAAATAATGTATTATATATTTGATTTGTTTATAAATAAGGATTCGGGAGGCGTAAATATGAATTCATATCTTGAAAAGGATTTTGATTTCCTTAAAAATGCTGATAGTGAGCTTTTTGAAGCATTCAGCCTTGAGCAGCTCCGTCAGAGCAGAAACATTGAGCTTATTGCCAGCGAGAACTATGCTTCTGCAGCAGTAATGGCTGCAAGCGGCAGCATCTTCACCAATAAATATGCAGAGGGATATCCTTCAAAGAGATATTATGGTGGCTGCGAATATGTTGATATAGCAGAAAGTCTCGCAATTGAAAGACTTAAGAAGCTTTTTGACTGCGAGTTTGCAAATGTTCAGCCACATTCAGGCTCACAGGCAAACTTCGGTGTTTACTTTGCACTTCTGCAGCCCGGTGACACAGTGCTTGGCATGAGCCTTGCAGACGGTGGTCACCTTACACACGGTTCACCGGTAAATGTCAGCGGCTCATATTTCAATTTTGAAAGCTATGGCGTTGATGACAACGGCTTCCTCGATTATGATGCTCTTGAGAAGAAGGCAATTGAGTGTCAGCCAAAGATGATTGTTGCAGGTGCTTCTGCCTACCCAAGAACAATTGATTTCAAGAAAATCCGTGAAATTGCAGACAAGGTAAATGCATTGTTCATGGTTGATATGGCACACATTGCAGGTCTTGTTGCTGCAGGTGTTCATCCATCACCGGTGCCACATGCACATGTTGTTACATCCACAACACACAAAACTCTTCGTGGTCCTCGTGGTGGTATCATCCTCACAAATGATGAAGAGATTGCAAAGAAGGTAAACAAGGCGATTTTCCCCGGAATTCAGGGTGGCCCTCTTATGCACATCATCGCAGCAAAGGCAATCTGCTTTGGTGAAGCACTTAAGCCTGAATTCAAGGAATATGGCAAGAAGGTTATTTCAAACTGTAAAGCACTTGAAAATGCACTTGCTGCACAGGGTATCAATATGGTATCAGGCGGCTCAGACAACCACCTTCTCCTTCTTGACCTGAGAAGTCTCGGCATCACAGGTAAGGAGCTTGAGCGCAGATTGGATGAGGTTTACATCACAGTAAACAAAAACTCAATCCCAAGAGAGCCGGAGAAACCATTTGTTACAAGCGGTATCAGAATCGGTACAGCAGCTGTTACCACCCGTGGCTTTGAGGCACAGGATATGGTTGACATTGCAGAGTTCATCAAGCTTGCAGCAACCGATTTTGAAAACAGCGCAGATTACATCCGCGAGGGTGTTACAAGAATTTGTGATAAATATCCTCTTTACGCCGAATAAAATACATACTGCCACCGGGTAGTGAATGCATATAAAACCAGAGCATTCGTTTGCACATCGTTAGGTCTTTGAAGATGTGTGACGAATGCTTGTTTTTTAGGAGAAAAAATGAAAAAAATCACATCATATTTTACAAAATGGGAAAAAGCATTGTGGGTAAGCTCTGTTGCGGTAATATGCATATTCTATGTTATTTTTGACGGCTCCGGATGGATGAAGCTTATAGCCTCGCTCGTTGGCGTGACCTCCTTGGTTTTCCTTGCCAAGGGGAATCCCTTCGGCAATATTCTTATGATTGTTTTCAGCGTGCTTTATGCCATAATTTCATATGGCTTTTTGTATTATGGTGAAATGATCACATATATGGGAATGACTGCACCGATGGCGCTGTTTTCTTTGGTTTCGTGGCTTAAAAACCCTTATGGAAAGAACAAGTCGCAGGTAAAGGTGAGAGAATTGACGCCGAAAATATTTATAGTCGGAGCAGCTCTTACTGCAGGAGTTACGGTAGCATTCTATTTTATTTTATCTGCTTTTAACACGGCAAATATTGTGCCCAGCACCATTTCCGTTTTAACATCATTTTTCGCTGCATACCTTACATTTATGCGCACACCGTATTTCCCACTGGCGTACGCCTTTAATGATATGGTTCTTATCGTTATGTGGGCAATGGCAACGAAGGAGAATGTGTCTTATGTTTCGGTTATAGTGTGCTTCTGTGTTTTCCTTGTTAATGATTTATATGGTTTTGTGAATTGGTGCCGAATGAGAAAATTGCAGAAGGAAGGCAAATCAGCAGTGTGATTTTGTCATTTTCAACATAAACAAGCGAAAAAATTTTACTTTATAATAATTGAAAAGAATAATATTTGTGATATACTATTAAATGTAATATTTTGTACTTTGTACATATGAAAGGATGAATTTAAATGGCAGAGAACAGATTTCTCAGCGAATATCCCGTAATCGGTATTCGTCCCATTATCGATGGCAGACGCGGTCCTCTTAAAGTTCGTGAGTCTCTTGAGGAGCAGACAATGAACATGGCGAAGTCAGCCGCAAAGCTTTTCACAGAAAACCTTAAATATTCAAACGGCGAGACCGTAAAGGTTGTTATTGCTGACACCACAATCGGCAGAGTTGCAGAAGCAGCTGCTTGTGCAAACAAGTTCCAGAAGGAAGGCGTTCAGATTACTCTTTCTGTTACACCTTGCTGGTGCTATGGTTCAGAAACAATGGATATGGACCCAACAACAATCAAGGGCGTTTGGGGCTTCAATGCAACAGAGCGTCCGGGTGCAGTTTATCTTGCTGCAGTTCTTGCAGCCCACGCACAGAAGGGTCTTCCTGCATTCGGTATCTATGGCAAGGATGTTCAGGATGCTGATGATACAACAATCCCTGCAGATGTTGAAGAGAAGCTTCTTCGCTTTGCAAGAGCAGCAGTTGCAGCAGCAACAATGAAGGGTAAATCATATCTTCAGATCGGTTCAATCTGCATGGGTATTGCAGGCTCTTCAATTGACACAGATTTCTTTGAAGAGTATCTCGGTATGCGCGTTGAATCAGTGGATGAGGTTGAAATCATCCGCCGAATGAGCGAAGGCATCTATGACGAGGAAGAGTATCAGAGAGCATACAAGTGGGTTAAGGAAAATTGTAAGGAAGGCTTCGATAAGAATCCTGAGTTCGTTAGAAAGAGCGATGAGCAGAAGGAAAAGGATTGGGAGTTCACAGTTAAGATGATGTGTATCATCAAAGACCTTATGAACGGCAACAAGAATCTTCCTGCAGGCTGCGAAGAAGAGATGGTTGGTCACAATGCTATTGCAGCAGGCTTCCAGGGTCAGAGACAGTGGACAGATTTCTATCCTAATGCTGACTTTGCAGAGGCTCTTCTCAACACAAGCTTTGACTGGAACGGAACTCGTGAGCCATACATTCTTGCAACAGAGAATGACACACTTAATGGCGTGAGCATGCTTCTTATGAAGCTTCTTACAAACCGTCCACAGATGTTTGCAGATGTTCGTACATACTGGAGCCCTGAGGCAACAAAGAGAGTTACCGGCTATGACCTTGAGGGCAAGGCTGCTGAAGCAAAGGGCTTCATTCACCTTATTAACTCAGGTGCTTGCTGTCTTGACGCTTGTGGCGAGGTTAAGGATGAAAACGGAAAGGGAATCATCAAAGAGTGGTACGATGTAACTGAAGAGGATGTTAAGAAGATTAACGCAGCAACAGAGTGGTGCGCAGCCGATAACGGTTATTTCCGTGGTGGCGGATATTCAAGCCGATTCCTCACAAGAGCAGAAATGCCTGCAACAATGATTCGTCTTAACCTTGTTAAGGGTCTCGGACCAACACTCCAGATCTGCGAAGGCTACACAGTTGCACTTCCTGACGAGGTTTCAGACATCATCTGGAAGAGAACAGACTACACATGGCCTTGCACATGGTTTGCTCCAAAGCTCACAGGCAAGGGTCCATTCACTTCAGCTTATGAGGTAATGAATCACTGGGGTGCTAACCACGGTGCTATTTCCTATGGTCACATCGGTGCAGATATCATCACACTTGCATCAATGCTGCGTATTCCTGTTTCAATGCATAATGTGGATGAGGACAAGATTTTCCGTCCTGCTTGCTGGAATGCATTCGGCACACAAGAGCTTGAAAGCGCAGACTTCCGTGCTTGCGAAGCTTACGGTCCATTGTATAAATAAGATAAGTAAAAATAAAAGCTCTCCATCTGAGGATGGAGAGCTTTTTGTTTTATAACAATATCAGCCTTGTCCGAACACTGCAAGGAGGAAGCCCGCTGCAACAGCAGAGCCGATAACACCTGCAACATTTGGTCCCATTGCGTGCATGAGAAGGAAGTTTGTCGGATTATACTTTCTGCCTTCGTTCTGTGCAACACGGGCAGCCATCGGAACAGCAGAAACGCCTGCAGCACCAATAAGTGGATTGATTTTGCCACCTGTGATAAGGTAAAGAATCTTGCCGAAGATGACGCCACCTGCTGTTGAGAATGCAAAAGCACCAAGACCTAACAGGATAATCTTGATTGTCTGCATCTGAAGGAAGGTCTGTCCATCGGCAGTTGCACCAACGCAAACACCTAACATGATTGTTACAATGTTCATAAGTGCGTTCTGAGCTGTGTCTGAAAGTCTGTCTGTAACACCACATTCACGAAGAAGGTTACCCAACATAAGCATACCGATAAGAGGTACAACATCGGGAAGAAGAAGTGCGCAGAAAATAAGCACAGCAACAGGGAAAATGATTTTCTCTGTTTTGGAAACCTTTCTGAGCTGCTTCATTTCAACCTTGCGCTCCTTCTCTGTTGTAAGAAGCTTCATAATCTTTGGCTGAATGAATGGAATAAGTGCCATATAGGAATATGCAGCCAGAGCTATGGGGGCTAACAGATGAGAGGCGAGTCGTGATGTAAGGAAGATGGCTGTTGGTCCGTCTGCGCCACCAATGATTGCGATTGAAGCTGCTTCATTGGGAGCAAAGCCTAATAAAATCGCAATAAGGAAAGCAGCATAAACACCAAGCTGTGCAGCAGCACCGAGAAGGAGGCTCACAGGGTTTGAAAGAAGAGGACCAAAGTCTGTCATTGCGCCAACACCAAGGAAAATGAGACAGGGGAATATGCTGGATTTAACACCGGTATATAATATCCGAAGGAAGCCTGAATCGTACCAGTGAGAGCCCTCGATGAATTCTTGTCCGAGGCTGCCCAGCTGACCACCTGTGGTGTCAAGCATAACATTTGCGCCGGGAAGGTTAGCAAGAAGAATACCAAAAGCAATGGGAACAAGGAGAAGTGGTTCAAATTTAAATTTGATTGCAAGCACAAGAAAGAAAATAGCAACGCCAATCATTATTGCGTTTTCAATCTGCATAGCATGCAAGCCTGACTGTTCCCAGAGATTTGTTAATATTTCAGTTATATTCATTTGAGATTAATCCTTAGATGACCGCAAGAACATCATCAGTGTTAACTGATGTTCCTTTAGGAGCATTGATTGACTTAACAACACCGTCGCAAGGAGCAACAATATCATTTTCCATTTTCATAGCTTCGAGAACGACAACAACGTCGCCTGCCTTAACAGCATCACCAACAGCCTTCTTGACTGCAAGCACTGTGCCTGGCATCGGAGCCTTGATCTGTGTGCCGTCTGCACTTACAGGTGCAGGAGCAGCAGGTGCAGCAGGAGCTTCGGCAACCGGAGCAGCCTCAGCCACGGGAGCTGCAGCAGGAGCAGGAGCTGCAGGAACAGCTGCCACAAAAGGAACCTGTGAAACACCGGTAACGATAGCGTCGCTTTCGGTAACATCTACTTCATAAATTTTTCCGTTTAATGTAACATTGTATTTCATAACTTAATCCTCCACTAATTTAATTGAGTTGAAAATGAGTCTGTCTAAAGGAATACCCGTTTTGTCTGATGTGATAGCCATAATAGCGGCGGCATCCTGTTCTTCAATGTTTTCAAGCACAGGGTCCTGGTTGAGTCTCTTGATTGATTTGAAATCAAGTCTGCCAAGGTCAATGCCTGTCTTATGAGCTGTGATTGCCATAAGCACAGCAGCATCCTGCTCGGAAACACCGTCAAGCACCACAAAGCCCGGAATATGCGGGATTCCATCCTCTTCAGCTTTTTCTTCAGCAGCAGGTGTGTCCACTGGTGCTGAAGGTGTTGTTGCCTCAACAGTTGAAGAAGCTTCATCTGGTTCTTGTTTTTCTTTTTTGCCCACATTTATTATTTTTGAAAGGATAATAACAAAAATAGCAAGAACGGCAAGAACAGCAAGAACAATCCCGAAGCCGAAGCCTGAGGTTTTCAGAGCCTCAAAAATGGAAATATCCGGTAAGTTTTCTAAAGGAAGAAATGTCATTTTTATTCCTCCTTAATCAATTGACTTGAATTCGTAGGTGTAAATTTTACCTGCCATTTCATCACGGTAATCAAAGAAGTTTTCTGCCTGTGTCGGGAATGCGATGTATGAAAGCACATCCTCGTCGCAGTGAGCCTTTTCGCCGATTTCAGCCTTTGCAGCTTCAAATGCAGGCTCAAGAGTGTCAGCGAATCTGCCTTCAATTCCCTTTTCATCTCCGAGAATCTGCTTCTTGACATCCTCGTTAACCTGGCCGGGAGCCTTACCATATTCACCCATGAGGTAGGATTTAACTTCCTTGGAAACATTCTTGTAGCGTTCGCCGGAAAGCACATTGTTTGTTGCCTGAACGCCAACCATCTGGCTCATAGGTGTAACAAGTGGTGGGTAGCCTAAGTCCTCACGAACTCGTGGAGTTTCAAGAAGAACCTCATCGAATTTATCCATCTTGCTCTGAGCTGTAAGCTGAGCAACAAGGTTTGAAAGCATACCACCGGGAACCTGATAATCGAGAGCCTTTGCGTCTGTGCAAAGCACTGTTGGGTTGAGAAGACCACTTTCAAGAGCCTTTGCTCTGATGGGCTTGAAGAAATCTGCAATTTCACGAAGAGCATCTGAGTTAAGGCCTGTGTCATAACCGAGCTCCGCAAGAGTGTAGTTGAGAGTTTCTGTTGCAGGCTGTGCTGTGCCGCCTGACATTGTGGAGATAGCTGTGTCGATAACATCAACACCAGCTTCAACTGCCTTGAGGCAGGTCATGAAGCCAAGACCTGTTGTGCAGTGTGTGTGAAGCACGATCGGAAGGTCAACAGCCTCCTTGAGAGAGGAAACAAGCTTGTGTGCTTCTGCAGGGCTGAGAATACCTGCCATATCCTTGATTGCGATTGTCTGACAGCCGAGGCTCTGCATATTCTTTGCAAGCTCAACATAGGAATCAAGTGTGTGGATGGGGCTGATTGTGTAGCAGATTGCACCTGATGCAATAGCACCATTCTTAACTGTTTCGTCAACAGCAACCTCAATATTCTTAACATCATTAAGAGCATCAAAGATTCTGATGATATCAATACCATTTTCAACGCTCTTCTTGACGAACATGCGAACAACATCGTCCGGATAGTGACGGTAGCCGAGAAGGTTCTGTCCTCTGAGAAGCATCTGAAGCTTTGTGTTAGGACAAGCCTTTTTGATTTTTCTGAGTCTTTCCCATGGATCCTCGTTAAGGTAACGAAGACATGAGTCGAAGGTTGCACCGCCCCAGCATTCGAGAGAGTAGTAGCCTGCTTTGTCAAGCTCCTTGAGAATTGGCTCGAATTCGCGGAATTTCATTCGTGTTGCAATAAGTGACTGGTTAGCATCACGCAATACGGTTTCGGTAAAACGAACTTTCTGCATAGTCTTTTCTCCTTCATATAATTTTGAAACAAATTTCTTAAGGAATTTATATCTATATGATAGACTCATTTCTTGAAAATGTGCCTACCAATTTTCCCCAATTTATCATACTATAAATAAATGTTTAATTCAAGCATTTCGAAGCAATTTGTTTAACATTTAACAAAATACACAAAGAGTCTCTCAAATTAGCTTAATTGACTTTTAAATATATACATATTATTATATATGTATATGAGAAGGAGGCGTGTTTCTGTGGAAAATAAATGGGTGCAGGTGTGGGGACAAGCTCATTCTGCTTTATCATATTTTTATTATCCATCTTGCGAGAAAACCTTCAGGCTTGTTATAAGGTCTGCAGTGTCCGGTGAGAGTGTACGCTTTGAGCTTTCAAATGAGTGTGCCAAGGAGGATGTTCACATCGGCGCCATGTCAGTGGCGAGGTGTGATGAAAACGGTAATTTTCTTGATAAATGTAAAACTGCCACCGTGAATTCCGAGAAATCACCTTGCCTTAAGGTTGGGGAGATTGCTCTTAGTGATGAAATCCCTCTTCACATTGAGGTGGGTGACTATTTCTGTGTAAGCGTCTTTGTTGAGAAGGGGGCGCTTCGCAGTGGTAATCTTATCGATGATGCAACACTCGTTACTGTAAAGGGTGATGTTTCACACCAAGGAAAAATAGAAAACCAAAGAAGAAAAAGAGATAAGGTAAGAGAGGTCGCCTCTTCTCTTCTTAAAATGTATTTCCACAAGCCTATTCCTCTTTTTCAATCTGTGCAGGTGCTCAATGGCACAGGTGCAGGCAGTATTATAGTTTATGGTGATTCCATAAGTCAGCAGGGCTATTGGACAAACGCATTTGCAAAACGAGTGAAGGATGCATATCCCGGCAGATATGCTGTTGTCAACAAATCGATTATGGGAACAAGGCTTCTTACGGATTTCAGCACAAGATTCTTCTGCAAGGGTCTTTTTGGCAAAAGTGGTCTCAACCGTGTTGAAAGGGATATTCTCAGTTACCCCGATGCTGAATATGTAATTGTGGCTTTGGGCACAAATGACTTTCTTCAGCCTGCATCAATCCAGGCGCCCAAAAGTGAAAAACGCACAGCCAGTGAATTTCTGGAGGGAATGCTGACTCTTAATGCTCTGGTTACAAAGAGTGGTAAGAGGCTTATTGTTTTCAATATTCTTAATTTTGGCGAGGGAATAGATTCCCGACCGTGGAAGGAAGCACTTGTCACAGAGACAAACAAGCTCCTTTATGAAAACAGAGATAAGTTTTATGGCTTCTATGACCAGGCAGGGCTTTGTGTTAATCCCGAAAAGCCAACCTGCTCGAAGCTGGAGCTTCTTGGTGGAGATAAGGTTCATCCCAATAAAGTCGGCGGTCAGCTTGTAGCAGATAATGTGGACCTGGATTTGTTTAAATAATATATACTATTATATATATAGCCTCATTTCCGATTAAAAGCAGTGCAGAGTATATGGCTCTGCACTGCTTTCATTTACAGAAAAGATGCTTTCCTATTGTTGTTATAACAGGTCTCTTTCTGATCCATTGGTTGGAGGTTTTTGCAGGATTGTAGTAATAGAGCGCACCACCTGAGGGATCCCATCCGTTAATGGCATCCTGAGCAGCTTTTCTTGAGGAGCTGTCTGGCGATACGCTCCAGTTGCTGTCTGTAACTGCAGAGAAGGCGCCCTTCTGATAAACCACACCTGAAATCGTGTCAGGAAAGGATGAGGAATCCACACGATTAAGCACGACAGCTCCGACAGCCACCTGACCTGTATAGCTTTCACCTCGTGCTTCTGCAGCAATCACCTTTGCAAGCAGATAAACATCAGAAGAACTGTATCCTCCGGTGGCGGAAGAGTCACCGGACGAGAGACCCATATAAAGTAAAGTCTTTTTTCCTGCCACGCCATCGGCTGTTATTCCCACAGATTTCTGAAACTGTCTTACTGCTCGTTGGGTTTTAACTCCATATATGCCATCCACTGTTCCGTCAAAGAATCCTAACTGCTTGAGCTTCTTTTGAATTCTTCGGACCTCGTCACCACGAGAGCCAAGCTTTGAAAGAACCTCCATTGCCTCGTTTTTCTCTGTGTCAATTTTCACCACGGATGCTATACTGATTATGATAGTAAGGCAGAGCAGTATGCAAAATGACTTTCCTGCCGGTGTGGTGATTAGCTTGTTCAATGTACATGATGCTTTCATTTTCTCACCTCAAAGTTGTATTTCTATATAGGTATATCCGTTGTTATAAGATTTATACATTCTTTCAACAAAACAATCGACAGTAAAATTGTGGTTAAAACTACATGAACGCACTATATATTGTGAACGAAAAAATAAATTAAAAAACTTTGAAATTTTTTTAGAAAAAGTGTTGACAATTAGTGCATTGTTTAGTATAATTCAATCCCGTTGGTGCTCAGAAGCGCCGACACGAACCTTGAAAAGACATTGAAAAAAGCCAGAGTAAGAACGAAAAGGCGGAGGGGAAAACGAAACGCCCGGCGCTGTGTAAAAGTTCTGAAAAAAAGGCAAAAAAGATGTTGACAAGGGAAGATGATTGTGATATTA
>JAFODQ010000023.1 GCA_017380615.1 Clostridia bacterium
TCCTCTGTTATCACTCCATTTAAAGAGCTAAAAGGATTTGAGAGGATAACCCTTGAGGCAGGGGAATCCAAAACCGTTGAATTCACTCTTGATTTTGATTCATTCAAGCTTCTTGACAAAAAATATGAATGGGTTGTTGAAAAAGGTGATTTTGAAATTATGGTAGGCTCATCATCACAGGACATCAAGGCTTCGGCAATAATAAATATATAAAAAACAGAGCGATTCACGAAAATGAATCGCTCTGTTTGTTATTCTATTCAAAGTGTTTATAAATTTCGGAATAATCTTTAATAAAATAATCGCAATAGGAAGCAATTTCTTCCTCTGAAGCTGGCTCAGAAACATCTTTGATTCCAACAAGGTTGTAGTCTGCATTGTGTGCAGTTCTGATTGCGTAAAAAGCATCCTCGAAAACAAAGGTTTTTTCTTTTGGTGTGCCAAGGTGTTCAAGAGCTTTGTCGTAAATGATAGGTGAATCTTTGCCTGCACCAACACCATTACAAGTGAAAATTTCAGAAAAGAAATGAAGAAGACCATTTCTTTCAAGTGCTTTTTCTACCATATATTTATCTGTTGCAGTTGCAACACACATCTTAACACCTTTCGCTTTGAGATAATCAAGGAATTCGTGCACACCATCTTTTTTGATTACATCGTTAAAATAGAAGCCCTCAACAAGCATGTTTATATCATTAACAATGCTTTCGATTGTTGCTGTTTTATCAAAGTGCTCAATGTAATATTCAGCTGCCTGCTGAAGACTCATCTCAGTAAATTGTTTGTCGGCACCTGCAGGAAGCTGAATGTTTTTCATCTCAAGGAATTTGTATCCGATTTCGCTCCAGATAAACATTGAATCAAGTATTGTGCCATCGAGATCAAAGATTGCACCTTCAATATTTTTAATGTTTTTTGCCATGATTTCAAACCTCTTCCTTTGTTATTACAAGAACCCTTCCCATATGGGCTGTTATTGTTGCTTCTTCGCCGATGAAGTGATTGCTTACACCAAGAGGATAACTCTGTGAGAGTTTTTCCTCCGTAATGTTATACTGTAAACCATTTATGGAAACTGTTGCTTTTTCTGAATAAGAAAAAACAGAAATATAGCCTTTTTGTTTTTTATCAAAATGAATTGTTTCGTTCTCAAGAAGGGTGATGGTTGTGTCGTTATCAATAAACCAACAGCTTCCGCCATTGTCTTTTATGTATGCTGCAGATTGTATCGATGCAAAGGTGTGATCCAGGCGATCGCCTCCGATACAACCATAAATGATGAAATCCTTGTATCCTTTTTTTAGACCTGCTTTAATGGCAAGCAGAAGGTCCGTGTCATCCTTCATGACGGGATATTTGATTACGTTATCACCTTTAGGTGTGTATTTCAGGGAATCGAAATCACCTAAAACAATATCAGGAGCGATACGAAGCTTGCGTAGTGTTTCATAACCTCTGTCGGCTGCGATAATTAAATCTCCTTCACCGGGTTCAGGAGATAGGGTATGCACAGCTAAAGAACCGAAAATATAACATATGTTCATTTAATCACCAAATATATAATACATAATATGTTTTTTAAAATCAATAGAAAAAGCACTGGTATTAATCAGTGCTTTGAAAATTAAAATATTCCGTATGTTACAAGGGACATTATAAGTCCTGCAATTAACACACCGATTGTGATAATCGGCAAACATTTTTTAAAACGCAAATCCATAAGTGCAGCGATTAACGCGCCTGTCCATCCACCGGTACCGGGAAACGGAATTGCAACAAAAAGAAGTAAGCCCCACTCCTTGAATTTAAGCATTGTGTCTTGTTTTTTGTTTGCACGGGCTTCCATTTTGTCAACAATCTTACCGAGAAGTTTTGATTTTCTCATCAGCTTGAAAATCTTTCTTATAAAAAGAAGAATGAACGGAATCGGTATCATATTTCCAAGAAAGCAAACAATAAACGCCTGAATAAAAGGAACCTCAAGAATGAAAGCTGCAATCATACCACCACGCAATTCAAGAACGGGAAAAAGAGAAACGATAAACGGGATGAGGGCTGTGGGAATATTGTTGCTTTCAAGAAATTCAACAAAAACTTCTACTATCTGATTAACCATATCAAACCTCGCTGATGTAGTTGTTTTC
This sequence comes from Clostridia bacterium, assembly GCA_017380615.1. GTDB lineage: Bacteria > Bacillota > Clostridia > Oscillospirales > Acutalibacteraceae > DTU089. The sequence goes on from JAFODQ010000023.1 coordinate 2,145, forward strand.
AATGAGGAAATCTCTTGCTTCTTTCAGAATTGCTTTGTCATTCTCAAACTTGAGATATTTGTATGCGCCATCGAAGGGTAGCCAGATGTAATCTTCAATTTCCTCGTGTTGGATTTTAGTTTGTTCATCCTTGGTTGTACCGACAAAGATGAAAACTGTTTTCTGGATTTTGTTCTGAATTGTGTATTGTGATTTCGACATGAAGCCGGGGAAGATATCAAGATGGATACCGGTTTCTTCGAGAACCTCTCTTTTCGCGGTCTGCTTAAGGCTTTCTCCGTCTTCAATGTGTCCCTTGGGAAAGCTCCAGTTGGCGCTTCTTCTGTTTTTGATGAGAAGATATCTGGTTACACCACCAATATTTCTGTAAACAATTGCGCCACACGATTTCTCGTAATAACAATCAAGTGTGAAATCTCTGCCTTCTGTTATGAATTCAATCAGATGCAGAATTTCCCAGTTGATGAATCTTTTGGATTTTGGTGCCGCAATAAGCTTTTGTTCGCCATTGTCGCGAAATCGTAATATGGCTATAACTCTGCCGTCAAAATGTTTTACGGGATTATCAATACCTAAAATAAGTACACCACTTATGGGTGAGGATACACGGAATTTGCCGATAGCTTCCCCGTGGTTAAGCTTGTAGGTACCGCCGCAGGGCATTGGTGAACCGACGGCATCGGTTACACAAACCCTTATTAATTTACCTAACATGAAGTTAACCTCACAAAATAAAAAGAAACTCTGGACTTATTATATATCTTATTTTAATTTGTTTCAATAGCCAATAAAACTCTCTTTTTAAAAATTTTCTATTAAAATGGTTGCAAAATGGTACAATTTGCATATATTCTTCATTATAAATACATGTTTTTTCTTGAAAACGGTATTTTTGTGTGATAAAATTCAATTAAGGAGTGATATGATGAAAAAGATAATTTCTGTGATTATTTCTTTTGTCCTTATACTAAGCTGTTGCAGTGTTTTGGCTGGTGCTGCCTATGAAGAATCCTTGATCTTTACATGTGATATAAGTGATTCATTTATTGTGGATGTAAAGGGTGAGCACCTTTCTTCAAAAGCACCATCTTATCTCTATCAATATGACACACAAACATATTCTTTGGGCTATTCTTGCTATGATTATCTTGATGAAGCGCAGAAATATGTTTACGATTCTATTGTTGCAAATGTAGGTAAGCTATCATTTACAATTTCTTTTCCAAATAAATTATTTGCTTATTCAAATTTCAATAATGCGTATTTCACTGAGATTATGCATGCTGTCTCTGCTGACCGCCCCGATGTTTTTTATTATGCGGGTTATTCAATACCGGGAGGTACATTATATTCTGGAAGCGAGTACCTGAAGACAATTGATTATAGTGTTCAGCCTTATGACAGCTACTATACAAATTCTAACGTTGGTGTGTATTATAATGCCCTTATGGCTGCTGTTTCGGATGTTCCTGTTGATTTGAGTAACAGATATAATTTCGTTAAATCTGTTCACGATTATCTTGCAAGAACAGTTTATTATCCGGATTTGAATTCAAGTGATTATGTAATGAGTGCACACGATGCATACGGCGCTCTTGTTGAGGGTAGAGCTGTATGTCAGGGTTATTCGGATGCTGTTAAAATTTTGTGCGATTATTACAAAATCCCATGTGTTTGCATTTCTGGCACATCAGACGGATACGGTCATATGTGGAATGCTGTGCAGATGGATGATGGTAAATGGTATCTCATGGACCTTACATGGGATGACCAGGAATCAATTACTTTTTATGAGTTTTTCCTTGTTGGCACACTTACAAAAAACCAAAGCTTCGGAAGGAACGAGTTTTGTGTAGATCATGTCAATGATGCTGATCTTCCAATGCCTCTTCCGATTTTAGATTACTCAAAAACTGCTTATATAGCACAAAATCACAACACCCTCTTTGATGCCACATATAATTCTGCTGCTGATTTCAGCAGGAATCTTCTTTGTGTTTCTGTGTTTGATGCAGGCAAATCAAATGTGTATTACAATGGAATTTATGTTCCGGTAACATCCTTTGAAAATGGCACTGCATTCACAGCGCCAACGGGGGCTGGAGCATCCAATGAAGATTGGACAATGGTTATTCTTGCGGATAGCAATGGTGATGGCAAGTGTAATGCTACCGATTATTCTGCTTGTGTTAACCTTATGTTATCTGAAGATAACTCAGCACAATCGGTTTCCGAGCTGGCTTGTGATGTCAATCTTGATGGTTATGTAGATGTTCTGGATTGTCTTGTTATAGCAAAAGCAAGCACGGGTGTCGATACTCATTTCGAACTGAATTGAATGTAAAAAATAAAAGACGGTTTCATTTGAAACCGTCTTTCTTTTTTGCTATTAAAGAGCGCCGAAGAAATCCTTCATTTCTGCAGCTCTGCCACAGGTCATAGGGCCTTCTGTGCATTTATCAACAAAACAGCTTGGACCATAGAAGTCAAAGATATTTTTGTCAATATTACGCAATTTCTTAAGCATGTCAATTGCGAAATCTCTGATTTCCCACTGTGCTCTTGTGCAGGAGCGCAGCTTCATAAATAAAAGAAGCTCTCTTGCATTGATTGTTGTAACAATATCAATTGTGTTGCCGCTAAGCTGGATGTATGCACAAAGCTTTTCGCTGATTCCAATTTCTTTAAGCTCGTTGTAAAGAGCATTGGTTTTAACAAAAGCTTCACAGAATCTTTCTTTAAGCTCAGGCTTATCCGCAATTGTCTGAGGGAGGATGTGTCTTGTTCTGTCTGTGAGTGTAAGAGCAGGAATGCCAATGGATTGCATTCTGTGTCTTGCAAAGTGAGTAAGGCAAGAAAGTGAAACATTGTTAATTCTGAAAGTGAAGGTTGCAGCTTCAAGAGGTCTTTGTCTCTTGGATGAAATAACAGCTTTAATAATTTCACGGCGCTGTGCTTCATCTTTGATGATTTTATCAATCTGTGCTGTTGGTAGATTACAGTTTTCTACGAGAGCAAAACGAGCAATAGCCTCAGATGCATCGGGGGTGTAGCTCAATAATTCAACAGCATCCTGTGTTTTAACTAGCTCTTTGTCAGCTGTGTAGTTGAACTGCGGCACATCCTGTTTGCCAGGTCTTCTTGTTTCAAAATCTGTGAAAATACCGGGAGTGAGCTCTCTCGCTTGTTCGAGAAGGCTTTCACCCAGTGTTTTAAGCTCGGTGAAACTGCTTCCTCTGCCATAAATCATTGCATAAAGCATATTGATAAGCTCACGGGCATTGAGTGTGCAATAGAAGTTGCTGTAGAGGGAATAGGGGAGAAGGAAACGAGCATCCTCTTTAGGGATACCGGCATCAATAAATGCTTCATACTCCTTGTAAAGGTAATCCATGTGATTAATGTATTTGTCGTGGATGGCCTTTGATTCAAAGTGTGGCACATAATAGCCGAGCTTTGCGAAATCAACATATCGCCTTGATTTAACAGTAAATGAAGCAAGACGGAATTCGATAACAAACTGCTCAACAAGGACAGAAACATTCTGGAATGCGAGGTTGAAAACAGTGTGCTCAAGTGTTGATGTGTGACCTGAACGGGTAACCTTTGATATTAAGTTTGCATTTTTTGCAGCATCCTTGGAAAGCTCAAGTATTTCAAGTGCTGTACCGGGTTGGGTTGATATTCTGCCCGATGCCGCAGGTATTCTTTCACCGGTATCTGTAAGACCGATAATAATTGCCTTTGAGTTAATGTTGAATTCGTTGTCCATTTAATTACCCCCACTGAATTCAATAAGTTTTAATGTATAATATCACAATTAAAACAATATTTCAATATGATAATTTTTTCTCATGGGAATTATCAAATTTATTTACTATAATTAATAATAAATTAACTTAATAACCTTGAAAACATAAAGCTTATGTGGTATGATTATTGTAATTATGGGTGAGTATTATCTTTTAGAAAAGAAATGTGTTTCATCCACTCTCAAAGGAGGAAAAATTATGGCTATTGTAAAGAAGGAAGCATACTTCAATTCATCAACAGGCGTTAATAAAATCCGTACCCTCATCTGGTATGATGATGAGGTTGAAGCTGTTGGTGTTTTTCAGATAGCACATGGCGTGTGTGAGCACATTGGCAGATATGAGGATTTTGCAATATTCCTTGCATCAAAGGGTTATGTTGTTTGTGGTAATGATCATATTGGTCACGGTAAATCTGTTAATTGTGAAGAGGATTTAGGATTCACCGCCGAGAAGGATGGCTACAGAAGATTTGTTGACGATATGCACATTCTTTATAACATAATGCACCGTCGTTATCCCGAGCTTCCATATTTCCTCTTTGGTCACAGTATGGGCTCTCTTTGTGCTCGTGTGTATGCAGGCACCTTTGGTAATGAGCTTTCAGGTCTTATTCTCTGCGGAACGGCACAGGTTCCGCTTGATTTGAATTTCTTTATAGACATTCTTGATAAGGCAACTGAAAAATTCGGACCTCGCAAGGTTAACCACACAATGGCATCAATGCTTAACAAGGTTTCCTCTCTTCAGATTAGTGATCGCACATCCGATCTTGATTGGTTGAGCATCAATAAAGAGAATGTTCAGGAATATATTGCAGACCCGCTTTGTGGTCAGGAGCTTTCTCTTGCAGGTATAAGAGACCTTGCTTCAATAGCCATTCTCGCTTGCGATAAAATGTGGCCGATCTCGGTATCATATGATTTACCGATTATGATTATTTCCGGTGCAAATGATCCCGTTGGAATGAATGGTAAGGGTCCGATCGGTTGTGCAGATTCTCTTACAGAAGCAGGTCATGATCCCTATGTTATCATTTATCCTTGCTGTCGCCACGAAATCCTTAATGAGGATTGCAAGGAGAAGGTTTATAATGACATTCTCGGTTTCATAACAGATTCCATCAAATAATTTCCAGGAGTTTAGTTTTGCAGAAAAATATATTTGTAAGCCAAGAAGAGCTTAAGTCACAAAAAGCTTTTTCTGAAAAGGTTAAAGCAATCATTGATTTACGATTTGGTTCAGATTCACCTAAAGCCTTTGTTCACACTTATGGCTGTCAGGGTAATGTTGCTGATAGTGAGCATATTAAGGGAATGATCATCGAAATGGGTTACTCTCTTTGTGATGAAATTGAACAAGCCGATTTAATTCTTTATAACACATGTGCAATCCGTGAGCATGCCGAAGACAGAGTTTTTGGTAATGTGGGTGCAATTAAAAAATTGAAGAAGGAAAATCCCGATCTTGTTATTGCTCTTTGTGGATGTATGATGCAGCAGCAACATGTTGCTGATAAAATAAAAAACAGCTATCCCTTTGTTAATCTTGTTTTTGGTACTCATGTTACCCACAGATTGCCTGAATTGATGTACAAGCTGTTCAATGGCAAAAAACGTGTTTTCTGCATCGAGGAAAGCGAGGGTGTTATTGCTGAAGGTTTACCTTCATCCAGAGACAGCGGGGAAAATGCCTGGTTACCAATTATGTATGGCTGCAACAATTTCTGTTCTTATTGTATTGTTCCTCATGTAAGGGGCAGAGAGAGAAGCAGGAAGCCTGATATAATTCTCGATGAAGCTAAAGCTCTTGTGACAGAGGGGTATAAGAAAATCACACTTCTCGGTCAGAATGTTAATTCTTACGGCAAAAATTGCGATTTCGATGTTTCTTTTCCGGAGCTTATAAGAAGAATTGACGCAATTGAAGGTGATTTTGAGTTTGACTTTATGACCTCTCATCCGAGAGATTGCAGCTTTGAGCTTATTGATGTTCTTGCTCAAAGCAAACACTTTTGTGGGCATTTGCATCTACCTGTTCAGTCCGGCAACAACCGTATTCTCAAAGAAATGAACAGGCACTATACAAGGGAGCGCTATCTTGAGCTTATTAATTACGCTAAGGATAAAATCCCCGGTGTGGATATCACAACTGATATCATAGTCGGTTTCCCAGGTGAGACCTACGAAGAATTTCTTGATACGGTATCTCTTGTAAAAGAAGTGAGATATGGTTCAATGTTCACATTTATTTATTCTCCCAGAAAAGGCACGCCTGCCGCCTTAATGGAAGATCCTGTTTCAAAGGCGGAAAAAACCAAATGGTTTATGGAGCTTCTCAAGGTTCAGGAGGATATACAAAACAGTTAACAATTTTCATTGTTGAAATTAAAATATATTTTAAAAGGAGTACACAAAATGACAATTATTGAACTCACAAGACAGCTTGGCGCTGCAATTCAGGAGGATGCTCGTTACAAAGAGTATGACGCAGCAAGAAAGGCAAATGAAGCAGATGAAGAGCTTAACAATCTCATTGGCAAAATTAACCTTATCCAGCTCAACTATCAGCAGGAAGCAAGTAAGGGTGAAGAAGCTGATGCAACAAAGATGGAAGGCTTTGCAAAAGAGTTTGAGGAAGCTTATCGTGAGATTATGCTTAACGGTAATATGGTTAAGTTTGAAGCTGCAAAAACAGCTGTTGACGACATGATGAATGAAATCATGGGTATTCTTGCTCTTTGTGTTGATGGTCAGGATCCTGCGACATGCACACCTCCTGAGGAGCATCACTGCAGTGGTAGCTGTGATAGCTGCGGCGGTTGCCACTAAGTTAAATAAGTAAATTAATGGCGTGAAGATATTCCTTTTACGGAATATTCTTCACTGCCTTGAATCCCGAGGTAAAAAAATGGCTAAACTTTCACCAATGATGGAACAATATTTCCAAATAAAACAAAACTATCCTGAAACACTTCTTTTTTTCAGGCTGGGTGACTTTTATGAAATGTTCTTTGATGATGCTAAAATTGCATCCAAAGAGCTTGAGCTTGTTCTCACCGGCCGTGATTGTGGTCAGGAGGAGCGCGCCCCGATGTGTGGCGTTCCATTCCATAGCGCAGAGTCATATATCGCAAAGCTTGTAAGCAGAGGCTATAAGGTAGCCATATGCGAGCAGGTTGAGGACCCTGCAACTGCCAAGGGTATCGTCAAAAGAGATGTTGTAAGAATTGTTACTCCCGGTACGGTTATTGAAAGCAATATGCTTGATGAGAGTAAGAATAATTACCTTGCATCTGTGTTTATTACTGAAAAATCATGTGGTATCAGTTTTATTGATATATCCACAGGTGATGTTCACCTTGATTCTGTTGGTGAACAGGAATCGATTTCTCATGTCATCAACAGATTGGGCACATATTCTCCTTCGGAAATTATTCTCAATAAATATGCTGCTTCATTCAAATCTCTCACAGATTTTATTAAAAACAGACTTGATGTTGATTATCAGGTTGTTTCTGAAAAAAACTATAAGTCTGATGATTTGTTAGAGCTTGTTTTATCACATATCTCCCGTGACGAAGAAAAGATTGCTCAGTTCAAAAAGAATGAAGCTTTGCTTTATTCCTTTGGCATTGCGCTTGATTATCTCAGAGGTGTGCAGAAGACCGAGCTCGAAAACATCAATGATGTTGATTTTTATAATGAAAATAGCTTCCTTACTCTTGATTTAACAGCAAGAAGAAATCTTGAGCTTACTGAAACACAAATCAGAAGAGAGAAAAGGGGAAGTCTTCTTTGGGTGATTGATCACACAAAAACTGCCATGGGTAAAAGACTTATCCGTTCGTGGGTTGAGCAGCCTCTCGTTAACTATTCAATGATTATTCACAGACAAAATTCTGTGGAGGAGCTTTCAAGTGACACGATTCTCCTTGATTCTTTAATGGAACAGCTTTCGGAAATGTTTGATCTTGAAAGAATAATGACCCGGATTGTTTATGGCTCAGCAAATGCCAAGGAGCTTAAGACTTTGAGTCTTACCATCGACAGACTCGTTGAGATTAAAAAGCTTCTTTCGGGTGTGAATGCCAAGATGCTTTCCGGTATCTTTGATGATATTGACTTATTAGAAGATGTTAATTCTCTTATAAGTGATGCAATATGCGATGAACCACCTTTAACTGTACGCGAGGGCGGAATGATCAGAGATGGATACAATTCTGAGCTTGATTCCCTTCGTGATATTGTTAATAACGGTAAGGGTTATCTTACTGCTGTTGAACAATCTGAGCAGGAGAAGACAGGTATCAAAAAACTTAAAATCGGCTATAACAGAGTATTTGGTTATTATATTGAGGTTACAAATTCCTTCAAAGACCTTGTACCTGAACATTATATAAGAAAGCAGACTCTTTCCAATTGTGAAAGGTATATTACACAAGAGTTGAAAGAGCTTGAATCAAAGGTTCTTGGTGCTCAGGAACGAATAGTTCGTCTTGAGTTTGAACTGTTTTCAGCAATTCGTGAACAAATTGCTGCACAGCTTGAACGTGTGAGAAAAACAGCAAGGGCTATCGCAAACCTTGATGCTCTTTGCTCACTTTCATACACTGCTGTTAACAATAACTATACAAGACCTGTTGTTGATACATCAGATGACTTGATTATTGAAAACGGACGACATCCCGTTGTTGAATTGATGCTTCAGGGTGCGCCCTTTGTTCCAAATGATACGCATCTTGATTGTGATGAAAACAGACTTGCTATTATAACGGGACCTAATATGGCAGGTAAATCTACATATATGCGTCAGGTGGCTGTTATTGTTCTTATGGCACAGATAGGCAGCTTTGTTCCTGCCCAGAGTGCAAAGATAGGCATTGTTGACAGAATCTTCACCCGTGTTGGTGCTTCGGATGATCTTTCTGCAGGTCAATCAACCTTTATGCTTGAAATGACAGAGGTTGCTGATATTCTCAATAATGCAACATCAAAAAGCCTTATCGTTTTTGATGAAATCGGTAGAGGCACCTCGACCTATGATGGTATGAGCATTGCTCGTGCCGTGCTTGAATATACTGCAGATAAAAAGAAAATTGGCGCAAAGACCTTGTTTGCCACTCATTATCATGAGCTTACAGAGCTCGAGGACACTATTCCCGGTGTTAACAACTATAACACCTCTGTCAAAAAGAGGGGAGATGACATAACCTTCCTTCGCAGAATTGTCAAAGGTTCTGCTGATGGCAGCTATGGCGTTGAGGTAGCTAAGCTTGCTGGTGTTCCTAAGCCTGTTGTTGAGAATGCAAAGAAAATTCTTAAGACTCTTGAAACACAAGCTCCTGTTCAGGCAACAAGAGCTGTTGAAGACCATGTGGAAGAGGAAGAAGAGCTTCAGCTTTCTTTTACATCCGGCGCCAAGGAAAGCATTGTGGAAAAGCTTAAATGTATCGATGTGAATACATTGACACCAATTGAAGCAATGCAGGTTCTGTTTGAACTTCAGAAAGATGCAAAAAATCTTTAATTTATTTTAATTTTTGTGAAGGAGGTGTCAACCTTGCCGAGAATAAATGTTTTACCCAAGAATATAGCAGACCTGATTGCAGCCGGTGAGGTTGTTGAAAGACCTTCTTCGGTCATAAAAGAATTTGTTGAAAATTCAATTGATGCAAATTCAAGAAAAATTACCGTTGAAATCAAGAATGGTGGTAAAACCTACATCCGTGTAACGGACGATGGCTGTGGTATTGAAAGTGAAGATGTAAGAAAAGCATTTATCAGCCATGCCACAAGCAAGATATCATCTGCTTCTGATCTCGATGCAATTTCCACTTTGGGCTTCAGAGGAGAAGCGCTTGCATCTGTTTGTGCTGTTTCAAAAGTTGAAATGATGACAGCTGTTGAGGGAGCTGAATGTGGAACAAGATATGTTATCGCCGGAGGCGAGGAGATATCTTTTGAAGAGATTGGCTCTCCTGTGGGTACCACTCTTGTTGTCAGAGATTTATTTTATAATATTCCTGCTCGTCTTAAATTTCTTAAAAAGGATGTTCAGGAGGGCAACTATATAGCTTCAATTCTTGAACGAATTGCAATCTCCAATCCTCACATTGCTTTTAAGTTTATCCGTGATGGTAAACTCAATTTTCAAACTCCGGGTGACGGGGATTTGAAGTCAGCTATATATGCTGTTTTCGGTAAGGAATTCACATCACAGCTTATTCCTGCTTATTCAGATATGAACGGAATAAAGGTAAATGGGTTTGTTACAAAGCCTGTTGCAGGCAGAAGCAGTCGCTCAATGCAGACATTTTTTGTTAACGGAAGATATGTGAAGAGTGTTGTTTTCCTCAGTGCTCTTGAGGCTGCGTATAAAAATTCAATTATGGTAGGTAAATATCCGGCTTGTGTGCTTTTCGTCGAATTACCTTTCGAAGCTGTTGATGTTAATGTGCATCCGGCTAAAACTGAAGTAAGATTTTTTGAAGAGAAAAAGCTTTTTGATGCCATATATAATTGCACTTTGTCAGCAATAAATGACGATAAAACCCGTGTTCAGGCCTCATTTACACCTGCAAAGGCATTTATTGATGCTCCTGTGAAAGGTGAGCAGCTTAAAATTGATGCTGTGTCTGTTCCCTCGTCTGTGAAAATAGAGTCAAAACAAGAATTTGTTGTCAAGGAGTACGGTGCTCCCATAACAGGTGTTGAGAATAGGGTTAACTCTTCAGCAGATGGTAAAACCTTCGATTTTCTTAAGGATGATTATATGACTCCTAAGGTTGAGGTTGTAACACCCGGCAAATCTGAGGCAAGCATCAAAATAGTTGAAGAGGAAACAACTAAAAAAGAAGCAATTGTTGAAACAGTTGCCCAACAAGAATGTCTTGTTGTTGAAGTCCCCGTCAGACAAGCTGAAGTCGTAGAGACTTCGGTTGAGTGCGAATCTGAAAAAGCTTCTAAAATCGATTTCAGATATATCGGAGAAATATTCAATACTTATCTTATGGCAGAGGTTGAAGGCAAGCTCATTTTGATTGACAAACATGCAGCCCATGAAAGAATTCTCTTCGAAAAGTTCAAGAAGCAGGGGGCGGGAGAATCACAGATGATGCTGATGCCGGTTGCCGTCACATTGTCTGCAGACGAATATTCTGCTGTTATTGATAATCTTTATTTGCTTCAGCAGGCGGGCTATGAGGTTGATGATTTCGGTGACCGTACAGTTAAGGTCAGTGCTTGTCCACCGCCGCTTGTTGACGAAAATATTATTGATATCATAACAGAAATTGCAGGGTATCTCTCAAATAACATTAAAACACTTATGCCTGAGAAGCTTGATTGGATTTACCATTCAATGGCTTGTAGGGCTGCAGTTAAGGCGGGTAACTTCACATCCTCCTATGAGGCTGAAAAGTTTGTGGAGGTATTGCTTTCGGACGATAGCATCCGTTACTGTCCACACGGAAGACCTGTTCTTATAGAAATCACACAGCGTGAGCTGGAAAAACAATTTGGACGAATTGTCTAGGGAGAAGCACGTTGAAAAAGAAAGCAATTGTTGTTATTGGTCCCACGGCATCGGGAAAAACATCACTTGGTGTTTATATCTGCAAAAAATTCAATGGTGAGGTTGTTTCCTGCGATTCAATGCAGATTTATAAAGAAATGGGTATTTCTACGGCAAAACCAACACCGGATGAAATGGACGGTATAAAACATCATCTTATTGATTTCCTTTCAGTAAGTGAAAAGTACAGTGTTTCAGATTATTGTTCAGACGCAAGAAAGGCATTTGATGCTGTTGTGTCCGGGGGTAAATTACCTGTTTTTGTTGGTGGCACAGGATTATATATCGATTCTTTTCTTTCAAATACAAAGTTTTTAGATGATGCTTCTTCTGATGATGTGAGATTTGCTCTTCAAAAAGATCTTTCAGAAAAGGGCATTGATGTGTTGTACAGTGAGCTTTTAAGGGTTGACCCGAAGGCTGCTGAAAAAATACACAAAAATAACACGAAGCGTGTTTTGCGCGCACTTGAGGTTTATAGATCAACAGGAAAAACACTTTCTCAGCAAGAAGAGCTTTCCCACATTGAAGAGTCTGATATAGAACCTTTGTATATCGGAATAACATATAAAAACAGGGAGCTGCTTTACGAAAGGATTAACCGTAGGGTTGATCTGATGGTTGAAGCTGGTCTTGTTGAAGAGGCGAGGGAGTTATATTCATTGCCTTATTCCGAAACAGCTGTTGCTTCAATCGGCTGTAAAGAGATAAAGCCATTTCTTGATGGAGAAAAAATATTAGAAGAATGTATTGATAAGCTTAAACAAAACACAAGAAATTATGCTAAAAGACAGTTAACGTGGTTTAGACGTAACGAAAAAATCAACTGGGTTTATCCTGATGAGTGTTCATCTGAGGAGATTTATAAAACTGTTGATAAAATGATTATAGATTATCTGGCAGGTGAGGAACTTGAAAGCTAAAAAGAAAAACAACTTTAATATCAAGGCTGTTGCCATAATTTTGGCTATCATTCTTCTTTGCCTCTACCTCATATATCAGTTTGTTCTTTTTTCAAAAGCAGAGATGGAAACTCAGCCTGCTCTGAGAGAGACGGTTTACACATCTATTGATACAAAAGCATTTGTTGTCAGGGATGAAAAATTTATCACAAATAATGCATCAGGTACTAAGGTGTCATTTGCCGCGGATGGAGAAAGAGTTGCATCGGGGGATACTGTTTCCATTGTGTTTGATTCCTCGGATGCTGCTTCATCTTTCTTGAAAATCAATGAGCTTGAAAAACGAATCAAACACTTCGAAGAGCTTTCGGGTCAGGCTAATTTTCAGGCGGTAAACATTAATTCCCTTAATGCAAAAATCAACGGCGAACTGACTGACTTCCTTGAGGATAGGGATAATGGTCATTTTCGTTCCGCTGTTGCTTCCGCTGAAGGGTTCAGAGATTCTGTGACAGGTAAACAGATTGCAACGGGCACAGCGCTTGATTTTTCCAAGCAGCTTGCTGATTTGAAAAACGAACTTGCTGCATTAAAAAATGTAAAATATTCATACACACAGGTCAAAAGTGAGGTTGCAGGATACTATATAAATGGTGCAGATGGCTATGAATCAACCATTGACTTTGCGAAAATTAATGAGCTTGATGTTAAAGATGTTGAAACAGCTCTTGCTTCACAACCTCAATCGGTTTCTCAGAATATAGTCGGAAGAGTTGTTGGCTCGTTTGAGTGGTACATAGTTTGTGCTGTTCCGACAGACGATACGGTGAACCTGTCTGCTGACAAAGAATTGTATGTAAATATTCCGAATGAAGGGATTGAAAAGCTGCCCGTTTCACTTTATAAGATAGGTGAGCGAACAGGCGATAAAACCTTGCTTATTCTTTCATGTAACATAATGAATGAATCTCTTGCTGATTTAAGAATTGAGGAAATTCAGCTTGTTACTCAGGAATATTCAGGTTATAAAATAAGTAATTCAGCCATAAGAACCGTTGATGGTGTTAAAGGAGTTTATATCATCAGAGGTAACCTTTTAGGCTTTAGAAAAATTCATATTGTTTATTCTAATGATACCTTCTCCATTGTTGACAATCCTGAAGGTGAAACAGATTACATCAAGCAATATGATGAGGTTGTTACCAAGGGGGTTGAGCTGTATGATAACAAACTCGTCTGAAGGTAGCTTCGGTTTCATTAGCGATAACATAAAATATATCAGAAGTGAAATTGATGATGCTGCCTCAAAATCCGGCAGAAGTGTTGATGATATACGCCTTATGGCTGTAACGAAAACAGTTTCTGTGGAAGCAATTAACTTTGCTATAGAGCATTGTGGGATCGATTTAATCGGTGAAAATAAGGTTCAGGAGTTTTTATCAAAAAAAGATTTGCTGAAGCTTGATAATGTTGAAAAGCATCTTATCGGGCACCTGCAAACCAATAAGGTCAGAAAGATTTTGGGTCAGGTTGATATGATTCAGTCTGTGGACAGTCTCCATCTTGCTCAGATTATATCTAAAGAGTCTGATAAAATGGGTATTTCAACGGATGTTTTGCTTGAAATAAACATCGGAGATGAAGAAAATAAGACGGGTTTTGATAAATCTGAATTCTTTGAATCTCTTTGTGCTATTTCAGAATTGCCCTCAATAAGGGTAAAAGGTATGATGACAATACCACCCATTTGTGATTCCAATCTTCAGTTGGAAAAATATTTTGCTTCGATGAATGAGTATTATCATCAGATTAAAGAAAAATCCTTTGATAATTTTGATTTTGAAATTTTATCAATGGGAATGTCCGGGGATTATAAAGAAGCAATAATTCACGGTTCAAATCTTGTCAGAGTAGGCTCCGCGATTTTCGGTGCCAGAATATATAAATAATTTTTGGAGGTATTTTTATGGCTTTAGGTGATTTTTTTAAAAGATTCATGAATTCTCAGGATGACTACGAGGATGAAATTGAAGAGGCTCAGGAGGCTGAAGAGCAGACAAGCTTTGCAGCTGATTATGATGAATATGAAGCTCCCAAGCCACGAGTAAGAAAGACATCAAACCAGTCTAATAGAGTTGTTGATATCCGTACAACTGCTATGCTTCAGGTGGTTCTTGTTAAGCCTGATAAATTCGAGGATGCACGTGCAATTGCTGACCACCTTAACGAGAAGAGAACTGTTGTTCTTAACCTTGAGGCTGCAAGCAAGGATGTTGCAAGAAGACTTATCGACCTTCTTAATGGCGTTGCCTATGCTAACGGCGGTCAGCTTAAAAAGGTTTCAACAAACACTTATATAATTACACCATATAATGTAAATGTTTCGGGTGACCTTCTTGATGAGCTTGAAAATACAGGTGTATTTTTCTGATAATCTTTTTGTTGAAAGTGGGGATTTAATATGATGACACCGGCACAGCTTAAGGCGTACGAGTTTAAAACTGCTGGAAGAAACGCTTATAAGGCTGAAGATGTGGATATGTTCTTGAGCGAGGTTGTTATAAGCTATGAGAAGATGTTCCGTGAAAACAGTGAGCTCATCAAAAGAGTGAGTATGCTTGCTGATAGATTAGAGCAATATAAGAGTGATGAGGTTGATATCAAGCAAGCTGTTCTTAGTGCACAGAAGGCTGCAAATCTTATTGTTAAGGAGGCAGAGGACAGCGTTGCTGATGCAAAAACAGAGGCAGAAGCGATTCTGGCTGCAGCAAAAGGTGAAGCAGAAATAATAAAATCTGATGCTGAAAAGCAGGCAATAGCTGATTCTGAGCTTCTCTTGTCTGTTACAAAGGATAAAGCCGAGGAAATTATTGCTAAAGCAAAAGAAAAGGCTCAGGGTATTCTTATTGCTGCAAATGATTCTGCCAGTGATACCATGGGGGCTGCAAACAGAACTGTAACAAGTGAATCTTTGTATTATGATATGCTCAAAAAAGAGGTTTCTGAGTTCAAGACATCCATCCTCGCACAGTATAAGGAGCATATCGAGCTCATATCCAAGCTCCCGGAATTGGCTGCTGAAGAGGCTGCAAAAATAGAAAATGAAGAGCTTCCTCAGGTGAAGGTTGAAGAGCTGAGTGTCGAGGAAGAAGAAACACCGGTTGTTTTTGAAGAGAGCTCAGAGGATGTTCTTGAATATGTTAACACTGTCGAAGAGGAGTTTGATGAGGAGATCGAAGGTGAAACAGTTATAAAGACTGAGCTTCCTTATGATTTCTTTTCTGAAGATACATCTCTTGAGTTTGTTGAAGAGGAAGCAGAAGTTGAAAACACAGCTGTTTCTGTTGATGTGTTTGGGGCTTCCGAAGAAATCGAGGATTCTGTTCAGGATATTCCGGTTTCAAAAAAGATAACTGTTGATGCAAACAGAGCCGAAGAGGCATCCGAGGTTGTTTCAATCACTGAAATGGTAGAGGGGTTTGAAGAGTCTGTGGCTGAAGAGCAGGAAGAAACCTTCGAGGAAGCGGTTCCATCAAATATTGTGGAAGAGACTTCAGAGGAAGAAGAGGATGATGACTTCGGTTATGAGGAAGATGATGATTCATCATCGTTTTTTGATTTGTTTGAAAAAATAGATACAAAGTCTGATGGCGGAGATGATGATACCAAGCCCAAGCGTCGTGGTCTTTTCCGCAGAAAAAAATAAAAATTCAAGAGGTATATTATGACAGCAATTATATACGCATTGGTTTGTCTGGTGCTTATTGCAATAGACCAGGGGATAAAGCTTATTGTAGCTCAATATCTTGAGCCAGTTGAGTATGTTAATGTTATCGATAATGTTTTGAGATTCCGTTATGTGGAAAACACGGGAGCGGTTTTTGGCTCCTTTGCCGACCACACGCTGGCACTTACAATTTTTTCGATTGTTCTTGTTGTCTTTGTTATAGTTTATCTTGCAAAAAATAAGAATCAATCAAAGTTTATTGATATGTGTCTTTTGTTGCTTTTGTCTGGTGGACTTGGAAACATTATAGACAGAATAAGGCTTCATTATGTTATAGATTATATTGAGCCTCTGTTTGTTAATTTTGCTGTTTTTAATTTTGCTGATTGTCTTGTAACTGTGGGTGCTTTTGCTCTCATTATACGCCTGATTTACGAGATTGTTGTTGATTATAAGAACGAAAAAAAACAAAAAGTTACGGAGATGGCTGATGGAACAGATTGAACTTATTGTTACAGCTGAATGTAACGGCGAAAGACTTGATAAGGTTGTTCCACGGTTGTTTTCGAATCTCTCAAGAAGTGCTGTTCAGCAGCTTATTGCGGATGAAAGTGTTTTTGTGAATGGAGCATTGAGTAACAAGAAAACAAGTGTCAAGGAAAATGATGTTATCATTTTGGAAATTCCCGAGCCAAAGAATCTTTCTGTCGAGGCAGAAGATATTCCGCTGGATATCGTCTATGAGGATGAGCATCTTCTGGTTGTTAATAAGCCGAAGGGGATGGTTGTTCACCCTGCTGCAGGAAACTATAATGGCACACTTGTTAATGCATTGCTGCATCATTGCGGGGATTCTCTTTCGGGGATAAATGGTGTTATTCGACCGGGAATTGTCCATAGAATCGACAAGGATACGAGTGGTCTTCTCGTTGTTGCTAAAACAGATGCGGCTCATAAGGGCCTTGCTGAACAAATCAAGGAACATTCATTTACAAGAATCTATAACACGGTTGTTGTGGGTAATATCAGAGATGATGAGGGCACAATTGATGCGCCGATTGGCAGACATCCCAAAGACAGAAAGAAACAGGCTGTCACTGATAAAAATTCGCGCAATGCTGTTACCCATTTTCGTGTTTTGCAAAGGATGAAGGGCTTTACATTTCTTGAGGTTAAGCTTGAAACCGGTAGAACTCACCAGATAAGAGTTCACATGGCCTATAGAGGCACGCCTGTTGCGGGTGATGTTGTGTATGGTGATCCAAAGAAAACCTATGGCTTGCAGGGACAGTGTCTTAATGCTACAACAATCGGCTTTGTTCATCCTATTACCGGAGAATATCTTGAATTTTCAAGTGAATTACCGGAATACTTTAAAGATTTTCTCAGGAGATATGCACAGTAATGGCTACATATTCTGATTGGTTGCTTGTTTCTGATATTGACGGAACACTAAATAATAAAAAACGAAAACTTCCATCCAACAATAAAAAGGCGATAACGAATTTTGTTAATGCTGGTGGTCATTTCACGCTTTGCTCGGGACGTAATTTAAAATCCCTGGAAAAGCATTATCTAAATCTAGGAATTAGTACACCTGCAATATATATGAATGGTGCGGGTATATATGATTTCAAAACAAAAAGCCATATATATTTCAAACCTATTACACATCATGGTGAGTCAATTATTTTTGATGTATTGAAGAAGCATAAGACTGCGCAGCTTACGGTTTTTGATGCAACAACAGTTTATCGGTATAAACACACTTGTTTATATGGTCTTGTTGTTTCGTTGCTTGATAATATTGACAGAAAGCTTTGTAAAACAAGAGAAGAGCTGCCCACAGGCAGGTGGGGTAAGGCGACTATTTTTGCATCAAAGCGGGTTTGTAGGGATATTGAGAGGCTTTTAAAAGACGAGGTAAACAGTAAATATGTTGATTGCTTTTACACATCGCCATATTCTATTGAAATTGTCTGTGCCGGAGTTAACAAGGGTTCTGCTGTTAAATACCTTGCAGAGTACCTTTCCATCGATAGTGGAAAGGTTGCAGCAATAGGTGATTATTTTAACGATGAAGCAATGCTTCGTTCTGTGGCACATCCTGTTTGCTGTGGTCAGGCACCGGAGGAAATTAAAGCTTTGTGTGAATACATTACATGCCATTGTAATGATGGTGCTGTTAATGATTTTATAAATTATATAAATAAAACCTATTTATAAACGGAGGTAATTTTATGCAAAAACTTTCCAGAATTGAATTAGCAAAGGTTGCCTGTGAAGTGCGAAAGGGTATTATTGAAGGTACCTTTAATGCAAAATCAGGACACCCTGGTGGTTCATTGTCAATTGCTGAAATAGTTTCATATCTCTATTTCAACGAAATGAACATTGATCCTGCTAATCCCAAGGATGAAAACAGAGACAGATTTGTTCTTTCTAAAGGACATGCTGCTCCAGCGCTCTATTCAGTAATGGCACAGCGAGGCTATTTCGATGTTGAGGAGCTCAAAACACTGAGGAAGATCGATTCAAGACTTCAGGGTCATCCGAGTATGCATTGGCTTCCGGGCGTTGATATCAGCTCCGGGTCTTTGGGTCAGGGGATTTCAGCTGCATGTGGTATGGCTCTTGGCGCAAAACTCAAAAATGCTGATTTCCGTGTTTACACCGTTTTAGGTGATGGTGAAATCGAAGAGGGTCAGGTTTGGGAAGCTGCAATGTATGCTGCTGCAAAAAAGCTTGATAATCTTGTTGCTTTTGTTGATAACAATAATCTCCAGATTGATGGAACAGTTGAGGAGGTTAACTCTCCGTATCCAATTCCAGAGAAGTTTGCCGCATTCGGTTGGAATGTTATTGAAATTGATGGTCATAGCTTCGATGACATCGAAGACGCTCTTAATTCAGCTCGTGATTGTAAAGGTATGCCAACAGCGATTATTGCTAAAACAACAAAGGGCAAGGGTGTATCTTTTATGGAAAATCAGGTTAATTGGCATGGTTCTGCTCCTAATGCAGAACAGTATGAAACTGCAATGAACGAGCTTAATGCTGTTCTTAATGGATTGGAGGGCTAATTATGGCAGATGTAATTAAAGTTGCAACCAGAGATGGTTATGGTAAAGCTCTCGTTGAGCTTGGTGAAAAGAATCCTGATGTTCTTGTTCTTGATGCTGACCTTGCTGCAGCAACAAAAACCGGCGGCTTCAAAAAAGCTTTCCCTGACAGATTCTTTGATACAGGTATTGCTGAAAGCAATATGATGGGTGTTGCTGCAGGTCTTGCAACAACAGGCTATACAGTATTTGCTTCAAGCTTTGCAATGTTTTCAGCAGGCAGAGCTTTCGAACAGGTAAGAAACACAATTGCGTATCCTCACCTTAATGTTAAAATTGGCGCAACACATGCCGGTATTTCCGTTGGTGAAGATGGTGCAAGCCACCAGTGCTGTGAAGATATCGCTTTAATGCGTTCAATTCCTGGTATGGTTATTATTAACCCGGCTGATGATGTTGAAGCAAGGGCAGCTGTCTTTGCTGCTGCTGAATTTGACGGACCTGTTTATATGCGATTCGGAAGACTTGCTGTTCCGAGAATTTTTGATGAAAGCTATAATTTTGAAATTGGTAAGGCAGTTACTCTTAAAGAGGGTTCTGATGTTACAATTATCGCAACGGGTCTTATGGTAAGTGAAGCGATTGAAGCTGCAAATCAGCTTGAGGCTGAAGGTATTTCTGTTGAGCTTATCAATATGCACACAATCAAGCCTCTTGACAAGGAAGCTGTTGTTAAGGCAGCAAAGAAGACGGGTTGCATTGTGACTGCAGAAGAGCACAATGTAATAGGTGGTCTCGGTGAAGCTGTTTGTGAAGCTGTTTGTGATGAATATCCCGTGCCTGTTGTTAAGGTTGGTGTTGAAGATACATTCGGCAAATCAGGCCCTGCTGTTGACCTTCTTCATATATTTGGACTTGATGCGAAAAACATTGTAGAAAAGGCTAAAATTGCTATTTCTAAGAAGAAATAATCATTTTTAACCAAA
This sequence comes from Clostridia bacterium, assembly GCA_017380615.1. Classification (GTDB taxonomy): domain Bacteria; phylum Bacillota; class Clostridia; order Oscillospirales; family Acutalibacteraceae; genus DTU089. Next base: position 22,209 of record JAFODQ010000023.1, read on the forward strand.
AAATAAATTTTATTATTTTATTTTTATTGAAAATAATAAAATCTTGTGATATAATTAGCTAATGATAATATCCAAAGATAGGTAGGAGATTTTATGGCAAACTGTCCAAAATGTGGATATAAATTAAGAATGATTGATATTAAAGCAGAGTGCCCAAAATGTGGCGTTAACCTCATTTATTTCAATCATCAGGAGCGTTTGGCTGAAGATGCAGATAAAGCTGAAGAGGAATATATCAGACTTCAACCGAAGATAGACAGAGTTAAATTTGCGTTCATTGGCACAAAGCTTTCTATCGCAAGGCTTATTCTTTTGTTTGTTCCGATCGGAATGCTTTTCCTTCCTTTGGCACACATTAAGGTTGATATGCCTTTCAATTCAATTGATACGAATGTCTCAGTCCTTAATCTTGCAATGGATGTTATTGCAAAATTTGAGTTTTCAATTTTGAATGCTGCACCATTGGCTGCAATAATTTTTTATGCTTTGTCAATACTCGGCGTTCTTGTTGCTGCAGTTTTTGCTATTCTTAACATTCCATTTGTTTCTGTTTCATGCTCACCAAAGGGCTTCAAGAGAAATGTCAGACTTTCAATTGGTGGCATTGTTGGTATGTTAATCAGCATAATTTCTTTCTTTATTTTCAATGCACAGCTTGAGTCAATGTATGGTGCAATGTATTCAGGTAACATTGGTATTGGTGCCTTCCTTGCTATTGTTGCTTTTCTTGGAATAATTGCAATAAATATTGTTATCAAGAAAAAAGATATTCCCGTTAAGTACAAGGATCTCTCTGAGTACATTGAACGTGTTGAAAAACGCAAGGAAGAAATCAAGGCAATGGAAGAGCAGGCTGAAAAGTTAAGACGCGAATATGCTGAAAGCTCCTCAAATGCTTAATCAATCATAAAGCAAAAAGCTCATTTACTGAAAAGTAAATGAGCTTTTTTACATCCCCGCGTGTGCCGGATGCGATAATAGTAACCTGCTTTCGGCAGGTGGGTGCTCTCTCCGTGGATTCACGCTCCCTTCGTCCACCAAGGAGGTGGGAGGTCTGCAATAGGCCATGGAAGTCCAAGCTCCCTTTTTATTGACATAGGGTTAGTATTATTCGCAGTTATCGAACACCGCAGGAATATGGAATGTTATAATTATTCTTCGTCATCGAACTCAAATAAATCTTCGAGTCTTTCTTCAAAAATCTTTCCGATTTTGTTGAAAAGCTTTTCGTCCTCAATTGGTTCAAGATATATTTCTCCGTCTTCATCCTCGTTGACGGAGAGAATAATTAACTCGCCGTCATCGTCAATGATGTCTTCAGCTTCTTCGTAAACAGGCAGAAGAGCAACAAATCTTCCGTCGTCAGTTTCAATTCTGTCAAGCTCTTCAAATGTATGTGTAACACCTTCTTCGTCAACCACAGAAATTAAATCAGGGTTGTAGTTTTCACTGCTTACTTTTTCAAAATTTTTATCCATAATATTATACCTCACTGGTTATTCTTTTATTATATTTTATCTTTATATTCTGTATAAGTCAACTATTATTCCGTAATTTCAATGCTCCAATTAAATGAAGCGTTGTCATTGGCTGACAATTTCATTATAGCTCTTTTCTCCGATAAATCAGCCTTTTTATCGTAGTTGTCGTTTATACCCCACCAAGGCTCAATGCAAACATAGGGCGCGTTAGGTTTAGCCCAGATGCCAAGAATAGGGGAGTTGAAATTGAATTTTACAACACGATTGTGATTGTTGCTCTTGAGTGAAACAGCCTTTGAAGAATAATCGCTTAAGATTAATGCATCATCACAAAAAAGATTTTCGGTAAGAGTTATCTTATTTTCGTTCATTTCCACAGGGAATCTTTCTTCAATAAGAATTGATTCGTTGTCAATTCTTTCTGTAACAAGAGCTGTATCGCTTTCAAACTCAAGATAATCGCCGATTTCACAGTTGAAGCCTGGATGAGCACCAAAGGAATAATACATATCGTTGTTATTGTTGTTTATAACAGTGTGAGTTACACTAAGCCCGGTAGCAGTTAACTGAAATTTAACCTGAAGTTCAAATTCATAAGGGTAAGATTCAAGTGAATCACAATCACTTTTCTGAGAGAATGTGAGAGAATCTGCTGTTTTATCAATAAGGTTAAATGTTTTTTTCCTTACGATACCGTGCTTTGGCATTGTATATTCTTTGCCGTTTAATCTATACTTGTCATCAAGTAATCTGCCGATTATTGGAAAAAGAATAGGGGATTGTCCATACCAAATGGATTCGTCTCCTGTCCATATAAACTCAAAACCTGTTTTCTTTGATTTGAGAGAGGTGAGCTCTGCACCCATTTCCTTTACACCAACAATAAAATTGTCATTTTCTGCATAGTAAATCATTAAAATCATTCCTCTGTAATAAAGGCATCACGCTATTGCGTAATGCCTTTTTAAATTTATTCAATTATATATTAAATAATGAGCTGTGTCAATTATTCAGCGGTATTTGTTTTCTTGAGATTTACAATAATGTTCACAATAATACCAAGAATGAGAGCACAAGCAATAGATGTGATTGTTACCTTACCAAAGCTAAGTGTGAGACCACCGATACCGGCAATTAAAATTACTGAAACAACAAAAAGATTTTTGTTATCTTCCAGATTAACCTTCTGAATCATCTTCAGACCGGATACGGCAATGAAGCCGTAAAGAGCCATACAAACACCACCCATTACGCATGCAGGGATAGTGTTAACAAGTGCAACAAATGGGGAGATAAATGAAATAAGTATGGCCAAAATTGCAGCTGTCAGAATAGTGTACACTGAAGCGTTTTTAGTTATAGCAACACAACCGACAGATTCACCGTATGTTGTGTTAGGGCAACCACCAAAGAATGCACCAACCATCGAGCCAACACCATCGCCGAGGAGTGTTCTTGAAAGACCGGGCTCAACAAGAAGATCCTTTTCGATGATAGAGGAAATATTTTTGTGGTCTGCGATATGTTCTGCGAAAACAACAAAAGCAACAGGGACATAAGCAACTAAAATTGAAATAACGTATGTCGCACTGATATCATTGATACCCTTGACTGCAGTAAGGAAGGTGAATTCGGGAACAGAAAGGAATGTTTTTATTGTTATTCCGTTAACAAAAAGGTCGGTGAGTGGAGCAAAGTTGATAACGATAAGCTCGGGATTATTTGTCTTTAAACCAATGAGTGTAAATACTGTTGCAACTGCGTATCCGGCACCAATACCGATAATAAATGGAATAAGTTTACCAATTTTCTTACCGTAAACCGACGAAACGCAAACAGTAAGAATTGTAACAAGTCCACATAAGAGGGCGATGTAAGGTGAAGCAGTTGGCACGAAGTTGGTTTGTTCAACAAGCTCCCACACACCCGCGTCACTTAATTGTGCAACATAGGATATCTCGGGAACTTTATTGCCACCACTTAAAAGGTCACCAATTGCGTTGGTTGCAAGAGAAAGACCGATAATTGAAACAGTTGGTCCGATAACAACAGCAGGCATAAGCTTGTTGATCCAATTAACACCGGCGAATTTGACAATGATTGCAATGATTACATAAACGAGACCTGCAAAAATTGTACCAAGGATAAGACCTAAGTAGCCTAACTGAATGGAAATTGCCCCTGCGAATGCAGCAGCCATTGAACCAAGAAAAGCAAATGAAGAGCCGAGGAATACAGGACTTTTCATTTTTGTGAATGCGAGATAAACCAAGGTTCCGCATCCTGCACCAAAGAGTGCGGCTGCTGAGCTCATGCCGTTTCCGACAATTACCGGAACAACGAGTGTTGCTGCCATTATGGCAAGTAATTGCTGGATAGCAAAAACGATTAATTGCCCGAACTTAGGCTTGTCCTTGACATCGTAAATAAGTTTCATAAACTTACCCCCAAAAAATTTTTTGTATTATCAGCCCAAGGCTGTTGTTACTAAATATTAAATAATCTGACACATGTGCACCCATCATTGGGTGAGAGCATAACCGAAATCTGTTCAGAGGTTGATGTAGGAACATTCTTTCCGACAAAATCAGCTCGGAAGGGCAGTTCTCTGTGTCCACGGTCAACGAGAATTGCCAGTTGGATGCTGGAAGGTCTACCTAAGCTAAAGATTGCCTCGATAGCGGCTCGTACAGTTCTTCCGGTGAAAAGAACATCATCAACAAGTATGATATCCTTACCATTAATTTCAAAAGGAAGGTCAGGCTTTGATGCTTCGGGAAGAGACATTATCTCTGTTAAATCATCTCTGTAATGATTTATGTCTATTTCACCAACGGGTATTTCTGCACCTTCGATTCCTTGAATGTTCTTTGCAATTATTCTGGCCAAAGGGACACCTCTTGTCTTTATTCCGAGTAATGCAAGATTATCTGTTCCTCTGTTTTTTTCAATTATTTCGTGAGATATTCTGACTAAGGCTCGATGAACGGCAGCCTCATCCATTATTTCTGCTTTAAATACCATAATTAACCTCGGAAAAAAGCCTTATCCGCGTAAGGATAAGGCTTCATGAAAAAATTTAATTAATACAACCTTATTTCATTTACACTCAAGATTATATTAATATTTTTAGTGGGTTTTGTAAACTGTTTTTTTGTAAGAAATGTGTGTTGTTAATTTGTGTTATTTGACGAAATCAAAGCATATAAACGCCGGATTCCAGCTCAACCAACTCTCTGTCATTGGTTTTGATATACCTATATACAGGCTCGTCAAATGTCTTGTAATCAGCAACAGTATAATCCTTGAGATTAACAGTACGGATTTTTCGCGATTGGTAATTGCAAACATATAAAGTGTTGTCATAAACAGAAATCGAAACAGGGTTGAGGAATGCTGTTGATGAATCTCCGCCTATTCGTAACACAATTTTTTCTGTGGAGGGGGAGTATCTGACAATACAATTGTTATCAGGAACAACACACCAGATATATTTTCCTTCGGGAGCTGCCCCGCTGACAGCGCACTCTTTATATTGCAGGTCGCCCGTCCAATACAACACACCCTTATCATTGAATAAACCGATTTCTCCGCTTGAATACACAACGGCTACATGTCTGTTCGGAAGGATTGCAGCATCACAATACAAAAAGTCATTTAATTGTTCTGCGATTTTTTCATAATTCTCTCCGAATTTGTTTAGCAGGTAAGCACCTCGTGTGCTTGCAGTCGGTCTCTCCAGTTTTACATCATAGGTAAAAAAGGAGATTTTTGTGTTGCCACTTGGAAGTGTGTCTTTTCTTGCAACGATTATCCCTTTGTTGAATGGGATAATGTCAACAATATCAATATCCATCAGCTTTTTCATTTTATTTCCTCACCATTATCTGAAAAAGTGTTAATCTGATAGCAGAGTGTCATAAGAGAATCTCCAAGGTGAACATTTTCAACAGCTATATCCTTGTATTTCCTTATAAGGTCATATTGTGTGAAGTTCCAGAAGCCCTTGATTCCCAAAGAAATAAGCTTGTCTGCATTTTCTTCAGCATATTCACTTGGAATGCAAAGAATCGCAACAACGGGCTTTTCCTTTTTGCAGAATTCATCAAGCTCCGAAGAGTTCATAACAATTCTTCCGCCGATGTCTGTGCCTACCACATTGGGGTTGTTATCAAAAATACCTATCAAATCAAAGCCCCTGTTTTCAAAGTGAAGGTGGGTAGCGATCGCATGACCGAGGTTACCGGCACCAATCATAATAGCTTTTGATCGTTTATCTATTCCGAGAATGGCTCCGATTTCGTTGTAGAGCTGTTCGATGTTATAGCCGTACCCCTGCTGGCCGAAGCCACCAAAGCAGTTAAGGTCCTGTCGGATTTGTGAGGCTGTTAAACCCATTCTCATGGAAAGTTCTTTTGAAGATATTCTGACAACACCCATATTCTTGAGTTCTTCAAGATACCTGTGATAGCGTGGTAAACGCTTGATAACAGGTACTGATACTTGGTTGTTATTACGCATGGATGAACCTTCCTTATTAGTCTAATGTTTTAAGAGTTTCCATAACATAATTACCGAATTCTTCGCATGTGCAACCATTATCACGGCCTGTGATAACAAGCTTCTTTTCGGTAATCATACAAATATCAAGAGCTTTTTCAAGCTTGTCTGCTTCTTCCTGTTTGCCGATGTGTGAGAGAAGAAGAACTGTTGCACGAAGCATTGAACACGGATCAGCGTACTGACCTCTGCCTTCCTTGATCATTCGTGGAGCAGAGCCATGAATGGCTTCAAACATTGCGTATTGTTTACCGATATTGGCGCTGCCGGCGGTGCCAACACCACCCTGGAATTCTGCGGCTTCGTCTGTGATAATGTCACCGTAGAGGTTCGGGAGAACAAATACCTTAAAGTCTGTTCTTCTTTTTTTATCGATAAGCTTAGCTGTTGTGATGTCTATGTACCACTCATCAGTGATGATTTCTGGATAATCCTTTGCAATCTCCTTGCAGAGATTGAGAAATTTACCGTCTGTTGTTTTGATAATGTTAGCTTTTGTGATGATTGATACACGCTCTTTTTTGTTATTGCGTGCATATTCATATGCAAGCTTTGCGATACGCTCTGTACCTTCAGTTGTTGTAACAACAAAGTCCATTGCAAGCTCTCCGTCAACATCAACGCCTTTGGAGCCTACTGCGTATGCACCTTCTGTGTTCTCACGGAAGAATGTCCAGTCAATGCCTTCCTCAGGAATTTTAACAGGTCTGACATTTGCAAAAAGATCAAGAGCCTTACGCATTGCAACATTAGCACTTTCAATATTAGGAAGACCATCGCCCTGCTGAGGAGTAGTTGTCGGGCCCTTAAGAATAACATCACATGCTTTGAGCTCTTCCATAACATCATCAGGAATAGCTTTCATAACCTTTGCACGGTTTTCAATTGTAAGACCATCAATATACTTGAATTCAATTTTACCTGCCTTTACATCGTCTTCAAGTATGAATTTAAGAACGTTTGCTGCTTCTCTTGTAATGATGGGGCCGATACCATCACCACCGCAAACACCAACAACAATTTTATCAAGAGCCTTAAAGTCTTTGAATTCCTTTGTTGATTTGATTTTTTGGTTACGAGCATCCTGCTCGATGAGAAGCTGTCTGAATTTGTTAAGTGCATTTTCAATCTGTACTTCAGTCATTAGTTATTCTCCTTTGTGTAATCAAGTAAGCCGCCTGCTGTGAGGATGTCAACCTGTCTTTCGGATACATCGCAGATAAGCTTATATTCTTCGTTTTTAGTTTCGTTTTTGAGTGTTATTTCCTTGCCGGACTTAAGCTCTGCCTTGATTGCAGGGAGTGAGAGCTTGTCACCGACAGAAATTTTGTCATAATCATCAGGATTGATAAAGTTAAGTGGGAGGATGCTTGCGTTTACAAGGTTCGCCTTGTGGATACGAGCGAAAGATTTTGTGATGACAGCCTTAACTCCAAGGTAAAGAGGAACAAGTGCTGCATGCTCACGGGATGAACCTTGTCCGTAGTTGTTGCCACCTATAATTATGCAAGACTCTGCGTCTTGGCAATGTTCAGCAAACTTTTCGTCGCATTGACGGAAGCAGAACTGTGAAAGATAAGGGATATTTGAGCGGTAGGGGAGAATCTTTGCACCGGCAGGCATAATGTGGTCTGTGGTGATGTTGTCCTCAACCTTGAGCACAGCTGTTGCTTCGATGGAATCAGCGAGAGGGCTTGTTTTGGGGAATGGCTTGATATTAGGACCGTAATAAACCTCAACATTATCTGCTTCCTCTTTTGTTTCAGCGGGTAACTCGATCATATTATCGTTGATAATGAATTTGCTTGGAAGGTTTACTGAAATATCGTCAGTGGATTTTGTTGCATCTGTAAGAACGCCTGTGATTGCTGATACAGCTGCTGTTTCGGGGCTGACAAGATAAACCTGACCGTCAGCTGTACCACTTCTGCCTTCAAAGTTTCGGTTAAAGGTTCTGAGTGAAACGCCAGCTGATTTTGGTGACTGACCCATACCGATACAAGGACCGCAAGCACTTTCGAGAATTCGTGCACCTGCATCAATCATATCAGCCAGACAGCCGTTAAGCGCAAGCATATTAAGAACCTGTTTTGAACCTGGAGCAATACCAAGAGAAACAGCAGGGTGAACCTTTTTGCCTTTGAGGATTTTTGCAACCTTCATCATATCAAGAAGTGAAGAATTGGTGCATGAACCGATAAGCACCTGATCGATTTTGATTTCGCCGATTTCCTCAACCGACTTAACGTTATCAGGCATGTGAGGCATTGCTGCAAGAGGCTTAAGAGCTGATAAATCAATGTCAATGACGCGTGAATATTCAGCATCCTCATCAGGAAGAAGCTCAACCCAATCTTCCTCACGGCTCTGAGCCTTCATGAAATTGTATGTAATTTCATCTGAGGGGAATATTGATGTTGTAGCACCGAGCTCAGCACCCATGTTTGTGATTGTTGCTCTTTCAGGAACAGAAAGTGTTTTTACGCCTTCGCCACCATATTCAACAACTTTACCAACGCCACCTTTGACGCTTAAAATTCTCAAAACCTCAAGGATAATATCCTTTGCCGCAACATAAGGGGAGAGCTTGCCGGTAAGATTTACTTTGATTACTTCAGGAACAGTAATGTAGTAAGCACCACCACCCATCGCAACAGCTACATCTAAACCACCGGCGCCCATTGCGAGCATACCAAGACCGCCGCCTGTGGGAGTGTGGCTGTCTGAACCAATCAGAGTCTTGCCGGGGATACCGAATCTTTCAAGATGAACCTGGTGACAGATACCGTTACCCGGGCGTGAATAACGCACGCCTCTTTTTTTGCAGACTGACTGAATGAATTTGTGGTCATCTGCATTTTCAAAGCCTGTCTGAAGAGTGTTGTGGTCGATATAAGCAACCGAAAGCTCAGTTTTTACTCTGTCAATATCCATTGCCTCAAGCTCAAGATATGCCATTGTGCCCGTTGCATCCTGGGTGAGAGTCTGATCAATTCTGATACCGACTTCATTACCAGGAGCATATTCACCATCAACAAGGTGGCTTTTAATTATTTTTTCACATAAAGTATTTCCCATGTTTTTGCCTCCGAGACTTGTACAAATTTTTAACAAACTTATTTTAATATGTAACAATCTTTTTGTCAATGCTTAAGTCAGAAATATTGTTATGTAACATAATAAAATATGTATAAGTAAATATTGAACTTTTTTGTTCAATATGCTATTATAAAAAAATAGGATAATTGTGGTTATCAAGGTTATAATATTTCAGGTGGTTTTTTTGTTTAATTACTTGAACAATTTTTATGATTTTGAAGCACATAATCCTTTGTCCCAAAAATCCGATGAGGATTATTGTGAACCTGAAGTGGATTCTCAAGCTCAGGATGGTGGTGTTACTGTAAATGTTAATGGAAGGTTTGTGCACTGCCTTACAATAATCGGTCAGATAGAAGGGCATTACACAAATCCTCCTAACACTAAATCAACTAAATATGAGCATATAATTCCTCGTGTTGTTGCTGTCGAGGAGGATGAAAGTATTTCGGGTTTGCTTATTATTCTTAACACGGTTGGTGGGGATATTGAGGCTGGACTTGCTATTGCTGAGCTTGTTTCATCTATGAGCAAGAAGACAGCTAGTCTCGTTCTTGGGGGCAGTCATTCCATAGGAATACCTCTTGCTGTTTGTGCTGACAGATCATTTATCGTTCCCACAGCGTCTATGACTGTTCATCCCGTCAGAATGAATGGAACGGTCATCGGTGTTCCACAGACACTTATTTACTTGAAAAAGATGGAGCAAAGAGTTATTGATTTTGTTTCAAGAAATTCTAAAATTGCTCCGCAAAGATTTAAAGAACTTATGCTCAATAATGAAGAGCTTGTGTCTGATTTCGGCACCGTGCTGGATGGTCATCAGGCTGTGCGTGAAGGTTTAATTGATGAAATTGGTGGGCTAGCCGAGGTTATGCGGTTTTTGTCTGAAGATGAAGGAGCTGAATGATTAATGAATATTATTAAAGCGATAATTTTAGGTATTGTTCAGGGAGTTACCGAATTCTTGCCCATTTCAAGCAGTGGTCATATGTCGTTGTTCACTCACTTTAGCGGAGTTAATCCGGAGGTTGCAGGAGTTTTTTCTGCAATGCTACATATTGGCACTCTTGTTGCAATTCTTATTATGTTTTACAGACCGATATATGAACTGTTTGAAGAGTTTTTTAAAATTGTTAAAGATATTACGAAAAGAAACTTTTCCTTCAAGTTTAAAGATATGAGTGAAACAAGAAGAATGTTTTTAATGTTCGTTATCTCGTGCATTCCGTTACTTATTATGCTTATTCCTGTTGGAAACGGAAAAAATGTTATGGATCTTGTTGATGTTTTCTCAACAGATTCAAGTATCAAGGCAGAAGGTATATGCTTTATGCTAACAGGATTCTTGCTTCTTTGTGGTGCATTTAAAACCGAAAGGAATAAGCGATTTAAAAAAATGTCACCAATTACAGCTGTGTGTGTTGGCTTTGCGCAGCTTGTTGCAGCTTGCTTTCCGGGTATTTCGCGTTCCGGTTCAACAATTTCAACTGCATTGCTTTTGGGGTGTTCGCCCGGAAATGCTGTTCGCTATTCGTTCATTCTTTGTGTTCCGGCTGTTATGGCAAGTGGATTAGTCCAGTTTAGGGATGTGTTTGAAAGTGAACAGATTATACCGGTGTTTCCGCTTTTAATTGGTGTGATAACATCTGCTGTTGTTGGTGTTTTGGCTATTAAGCTTTTGCAGATTATTATTAAGAAAAAATTGTTTAAGTATTTCGGCTACTACTGTCTTGGGCTCGGTTTTATTGTGACTATAATCGGCGCAGTTGAAGTCTTTATTAAATAAAAGGAGATAAGATATGGCTCAAAGTAAATCAGGTGGACCTCGTAATAATAGAAATGCGTCCACTAAAAAGAAAAAATCTAATAACAAAAAAAGACCACCATTATTCTCTGCACACAACAAGCCGTTGCTTGCGATAATATTCATTTTTGTTGCATTACTTATGGCGGCTATTGTCATTATTGATGCTGAAAGCTTGTGGGGAATGCTTCGTAACTTCCTTTTCGGTGTGTTCGGAATTAACGCATTTATAGCTCCTGTGTTTATGATTTTCACTTGTATTGTTGCGCTTATCGAAAGGGATACAAGGAATTACAAAATTATTGTTACAGAGTGTTTTGTTCTATTTACCTTATTTATTTCACTTTTACATATTTTCACCACAGATGCATCACTTACATATGGTGAACAAATTAAATCGGCGTACGAGATATTTAAGAATTATTCTGGACAAGGTATGCACTTCGGATTCGGTGTTTTTGGTGCGTTGTTTGGTAGTATTCCGCTTCTTTTAACAGGTTCAAATAAGTTAGCGGCGGGTATATTTGTTGCTTTGATTTTTCTTGCGTTGCTTCTTATTTTCTTTGGATCGAGCATAATAAGACTGATTATGTCTTTGAGAAAACCTGCGGAGGCTGTTTCTGAATATGCCGGTGACAAAGCCGACGAAATCAAAGAGACATGCGAAGAGGTCGCTACTGAGATTGATGAAAAAAAGAAGAGAAAAGAAAAATCCAAGCAAGCAGAGCGTAGAAGAAAAGAATCAAAACATGAGGTCGAACTCGATATTCCTCTTGATGACGATGTAGAGGTGGAGGATGTCGGTGTTGATCCAATATTAAACAGCGACGAGGATGAAGAGGAAGCTCCTGGTCTTGAAGATGTTCTTGCAATAATTGAAGAGAAGACAGGCCCGATAGAAAGACAAAATTACGAAGAGGTTGTCGAGACTGAAGAAGAGGCTGTTGAGACTGAAGAAGAGCTTGTTGTTGATGAAGAGACGGGTGAGGTAATTGAAGAAGAGTCTCAGGGGGAGACAGAGGTGATCGAGGAAGAGGAAACTACTGTTGAAGCTCCTGTTGCCGTGTACGAGCTTCCTTCTGTTGAACTTCTTGATGAACCGAAGCGTTCTTCTAAGGCTGGTAATGGCAATGAACTTCGTGAGAAGGGGGAAACAATTGTAAAAACACTCCAGAGCTTTGGAGTTGGAACAAAAATTGTTGAGATATGTCAGAGCCCCTCTGTTACAAGATTTGAACTTCAGCCTGAGCCTGGTGTTAAAATCAGCAAGATAACTGCACTTGCTGATGATATTGCTATGAATCTGGCTGCATCGGGTGTTAGAATTGAAGCGCCGATACCAAACAAGAATGCTGTTGGTATTGAGGTACCTAATGCCGAAAAGGCTATGGTTACCCTCAGGGAAATTCTTGAGACAGATTCATTCAAAAACTCTAAATCTAAAATCAATGTTGCACTTGGTAGAGATATTCAGGGTGAATCAACCTGTGCTGACCTTGCCAAGATGCCCCATTTGTTAGTTGCGGGTACAACTGGTTCGGGTAAATCTGTTTGTCTTAACACAATGATAATGAGTCTTCTCTTTAATTCGAAGCCTGATGAAGTTAAGCTTATCATGATCGATCCAAAAAAGGTTGAGTTTACTGTTTACAAGTCTATACCTCATCTGCTTATTCCTGTTGTTGCCGATCCACGCAAGGCTGCCGGTGCGTTATCATGGGCTGTGGCTGAAATGGATAAGAGATATGCCCTTTTTGCTGATAATGGTGTAAGAAACCTTCAGGGCTACAACACATACGCAGTTTCTCACAATTTGCCAAAGCTCCCACAGATTGTGATTATCATTGATGAGCTTTCTGATTTGATGATGGCAGCATCCAATGAGGTGGAGGATTCTATTTGTCGTCTCGCTCAAAAAGCTCGTGCTGCAGGCATGCATCTTATTGTTGCAACACAAAGGCCATCTGTTGATGTTATCACAGGTCTTATTAAGGCGAATATCCCAAGTCGAATCGCTTTTGCTGTTAAATCGCAGATTGACTCAAGAACAATCATTGATGTTCAGGGTGCCGAAAAGCTTCTCGGTAACGGTGATATGCTTTATTGTCCTGTTGGGCTTTCAAAGCCCGTCCGTGTTCAGGGTTGTTATGTTTCAGATGATGAGATTGAACGCGTTATTGAATTTGTAACATCTCAAGGTGATGTTAAATACGATGATTCTGTTATGCAGGAAATCGAAATTAAATCTGCCCAGACCGGTGGTAAAAAGAAGGGTGGAGTGGCTGATTTCGATGATGAATCGGCTCCTGCAGGTGGTTTTGATGATGAAATGACACCGAAGGCGGCTGAGGTTGTTATTGAGGCTGGTATGGCATCCACAACTCTCTTGCAGCGTAAGCTTAAATTAGGGTATGCGAGAGCTGCCAGAATTATTGATGAGCTTTCAGAAAAAGGGATAATAGGACCATTTGAAGGTGCTAAACCACGCAAGGTACTCATAACAAAGGACCAGTGGTACGAGATGCTCGCAAATTCAACATCCCAGGCTCCGAAGCAATTGAGTGTTGATGATATAGCACCCGCCAATAATACAGAAATGCAGGAAGAGACTCCGAAAGCTCTCCCTTCTGATCACAATTATTTTGGTTCTGCTGTTAATAATGATTTAGAGGATGAATAATGGATATTTTTGTTGAATACTTAGATGGGAATTTTGCTGTTTGCAGACTTCCCGATAAAGCAGGGAATCTTATTAGATTACCTTTAAGAGATTTACCTTCCGGCACAAGAGAGCTTACAGTTGTTTCTATGAGGGATAATGGATCTTTTTATTTAAATGAGTATGCCAGAGAAACACGAATGAAGAAAATCGGACAGTATCTTAAATACCAAAAATATTGTTTTGATTTTTCAAAATAATTTACAAAAAAGTATTGCATTTTTTGTTGAAAGGTGATATACTTTCCAAGTTATAAAACTCACGTGTGGCAGATTATCGGTGCCGTGTGCGCGAAAGCGTGGTGTCGGTGAGTCGAAGCCTTGCGGTGGTTTAACAAAAAGGAGGACAAAATTATGTCAGTAGTTTCAATGAAACAGTTACTCGAAGCAGGTGTTCATTTCGGACACCAGACCAGAAGATGGAACCCTAAGATGGCTCCTTACATCTTCACAGAAAGAAATGGTATTTATATCATTGACCTTCAGAAGACAGTTAAGAAGCTTGAAGAGGCTTACAGCTTCATCAACAAGATCGCTCAGGATGGCGGCGATGTTCTTTTCGTAGGTACAAAGAAGCAGGCTCAGGATTCTGTTAAGGAAGAAGCAGAGCGTTGCGGTATGTCTTATGTTAATGCTCGTTGGCTTGGCGGTATGCTTACAAACTTCCAGACAATCCAGAAGAGAATCAGAAGACTTGCTCAGCTTAATGCTATGGAAGCTGATGGCACATTTGATCTTCTTCCAAAGAAGGAAGTTATCAAGCTCAATCTTGAAAGAGAAAAGCTTGAAAAGTTCATGGGTGGTATCACAGAAATGAAGAAGATGCCAGCAGCAATGTTCATTGTTGACCCAAGAAAAGAAAGAATTGCAGTTCTCGAAGCAAAGAAGCTCGGTATTCCGATTGTTGCTATCGTTGATACAAACTGTGATCCTGATGAAATTGATTATGTAATCCCAGGTAACGACGATGCTATTCGTGCAGTTAAGCTTATTGCAGGTGCAATGGCTGATGCTATCATTGCTGGTCGTCAGGGTGAGCAGAATGTTGCAGAAGCAGCTGAAGAAGTTGCTGAAGATGCAGCAGAATAATTAAACTCATACTCGTTAGGAGGATAAATCTATGGCATTCACAGCTCAGGATGTTAAGAACTTGAGAGAAAAGACAGGCGTTGGTATGATGGAGTGTAAGAAGGCACTCACAGAAGCTGACGGTGATATGGATAAAGCTTTTGAAATTCTTCGTGAAAGAGGACTTGCAGCTTCTGCAAAGAAGGCAAGCAGAATTGCAGCTGAAGGTGCAATTATAGCTTTCACAGATGAAGATAGCAAAACAACAGTTCTTCTTGAAATTAACTCTGAAACAGACTTTGTTGGTAAAAACGACAAATTCCAGGAGTTTGGTCTTAATGTTGCAAAGACAATTGCTGCAAACAAGCCTGCTTCTGTTGAGGAGCTTGCTTCACTTCAGCTCGTTGGTTCAGACAGAACAGTTGAGGAGAGTCTTCATGATCTCATCCTTGTTATTGGTGAGAATCTTAAAATTCGTCGTTATGAGATTATCGAAGGTGATGTTGTAACATACATTCACGGTGGCGGCGCTGTTGGTGTTGCTGTTAAGTTCGAGACAAATCTCAATGATAAAGCAGAGTTTGTTGCAATGGGTAAGAATATTGCTATGCAGATTGCGGCAATGAGCCCTGAATATCTTGGCAAAGACAGCATTTCAGCTGATGAGCTTGCAAAGATGAAGTCTATCACAATCGATAGCTCACTCAACAAGCCTGATTCACTTCCAAAGCCAATTCTCAACAAGCTTATTGAAAAGGCATGTAGCGAGAAGCTTTGGAGCGATGAGGATATTGCTGCATACGAGGAGCAGAAGAAGAGCCCATATCTTTTCAACTTCCTTTCAAAGGAAGCTGTTGCTACTCTTGCTGAGCTTGCAATTGCCGGCAAAGAAGAATTCATCAACGACAAAATCTTCGCAGGTGCAGTTGAGGGTCGTATCAAGAAGCAGATTAAAGAAATCTGTCTCCTTGAGCAGGCATTTGTTCGTTCAGATCTCTTTGATGGTACTGTTGCAGGTTATGTTGCACAGGTTGCAAAAACAACAGGCGCTGACATCAATGTTGTAAGCTTTGTTCGTCTTGTAAAAGGCGAAGGTCTCGAGAAAAGAGAAGACAATTTTGCTGACGAAGTTGCCAGCATGATGAAATAAGATTTCAAATGAGGGCGGCTTTCTCAGAAAGTCGCTCCATACTTTTTGGTGTATAATAATACCAAGTTTGGTAAACTATGATAAAGTGGTGAGATTATTATGGAAAGAAAAGTCGGTACTGTATCAAGAGGTATTCGTTGTCCTATTATCCGAGAGGGAGATAATCTTGTTGAAATCACAGTGAACAGTGTTATTGAAGCAGCAGAGAGCGAGGGCTTTGAGCTCCGTGATCGCGATGTTGTTTCACTTACAGAGTCCATTGTTGCAAGAGCACAGGGTAACTATGCCAAGGTTGAAGATATTGCTGCAGATGTTAAAGCTAAATTGGGTGGAGGCACAATTGGTGTTATTTTCCCAATATTGTCAAGAAACCGTTTTGCAATTTGTCTTAAGGGTATTGCAATGGGTGCAAAGAAAGTCGTTCTTATGCTCAGCTATCCAAGCGATGAGGTAGGCAACTCACTCTTGACTTATGATCAGCTTGATGATGCTGGCATTAACCCGTATTCAGATGTTTTATCATTAGAGAAATACAGAGAGCTTTTCGGTGAGAATAAGCATGAATTTACAGGTGTTGATTATGTTGCTTATTATTCAGATATAATCACATCTGCGGGTGCTGAGGTTGAGATTGTTTTCGCAAACCAGGCAAAGACAATTCTTGATTATACTGATTGTGTTCTTACTTGCGATATTCACACAAGAGCAAGAACAAAGAGGATCCTTAAATCTGCAGGTGCAAAGGTTGTTTGTGGACTTGATGATATTCTCACAGAACCAGTTAACGGTAGTGGATGTAATGAGAAATATGGTCTTCTTGGTTCAAATAAATCAACAGAAGATACAATAAAGCTTTTCCCAAGAGAGTGTAAAGACCTTGTTCTTGATATTCAGGATGAGCTTCTCAAGAGAACAGGTAAGCACATTGAGGTTATGGTTTATGGCGATGGTGCTTTTAAAGATCCTCAGGGTAAGATCTGGGAGCTTGCTGATCCCGTTGTTTCTCCTGCACACACAGATGGTCTTATAGGTACTCCCAACGAGCTTAAGTTGAAATATCTTGCTGATAATGATTTTGCAGGTCTTTCAGGTGCTGAGCTTAAAGAAGCAATTTCTAAGAGCATCAAAGAAAAATCAAGTAATCTTGTTGGTAATATGGCTTCTCAGGGTACAACTCCAAGACAGCTTACAGACCTTATTGGTTCACTTTGTGATCTTACAAGTGGTTCAGGTGATAAAGGTACACCAATCATTCTTGTTCAGGGCTATTTTGATAACTATACAGACTAATTTAACGGAGGTTGATATTCAATGGAACTTATTAAGCGTCCCGATGATATGAAGAGAATTAACACTATTGAGCTTGCAAATGCTTTTATTGATGAGCAGGTTGCTGCTGTTCGTGCACAGGTTGGGGATAAAAAAGTTCTTCTTGCTCTTTCGGGCGGTGTTGATTCCTCTGTTGTTGCTGCTCTTCTTATTAAGGCAATTGGTAAACAGCTTATTTGTGTGCATGTTAACCACGGTCTCATGAGAAAAGGTGAGAGCGAGCAGGTTATTGATGTTTTTGGTAAGCAGCTTGATGCTAACCTTATCTACATTGATGCAACTGATCGATTCCTTGATAAACTTGTTGATGTTTCTGATCCTGAAAAGAAACGAAAAATCATCGGCAATGAATTTATCGAGGTATTCAATGAAGAAGCACTTAAGCTTGAAGGTATTTCATTCCTTGCACAGGGAACAATTTACCCCGATATTCTTGAAAGTGATGGCGTTAAAGCTCACCACAATGTTGGTGGCCTTCCTGAGGATATGAAGCTTGAGCTTTGTGAGCCGGTTGCTCTTCTTTACAAGGATGAGGTTCGTGTTGTTGGCTCAGCTCTTGGTCTTCCTGATGAAATGGTTTATCGTCAGCCATTCCCGGGTCCTGGTCTTGGTGTTCGTTGCCTTGGTGCTATCACACGAGATAGACTTCACGCTCTCAGAGAAGCGGATGCTATTCTCAGAGAAGAGTTTGATAATGCCGGTCTTGCAGGTAAGGTATGGCAGTATTTTATTGCTGTTCCTGATGTTAAGAGTGTTGGCGTAAAAGATTCAAAACGTTATGAAGGTTGGCCGGCAATCATCAGAGCAGTTAACACAACTGATGCTATGAGTGCTACAATTGAAGAGATTCCTTATGCTCTTCTTCATAAGATAACCGACCGTATAACTCATGAGGTTGAAGGTATCAACCGTGTTCTCTACGATTTAACACCGAAGCCAATCGGTACAATTGAGTGGGAATAATCAACGAAAAGTCCACAAAGCCTTATATATCAAGGGTTTTGGGGCTTTCAGAAAGCCTCGTGATACAAAAATGATACTGTATATGGCTTTCTTAAATTAATTTTATGTAAATGAAAACCTCTTTCGAATGAACACTTGGTTCATTCGAGAGAGGTTTTTTGTGTCTCCGGGCATTGGAATTCCGATTAAAGAGTCTGCCTGCCATGGTATTGTGTCCGCATGTAAGTTATTATGGATGCATTTCTTTTTTATTTTGTATAGAGCCATATTGCAAAAGAATGCCGTGTAAGGTATAATGTATCGTAAGAGAATTTTTGAACGAATTCTTATATAAAGAAGTGTTATCGGAGATATAAATAAACATGAACAATCTTCAGAATGTGATAAATCATTTTTTAATTCAGGGCAATGTCACTAATATTGAGCAAATAAATAAAGGGTATATTAACCAAACATATAAAGTTGAGACAATATCAGCTGATAACAATGTTCATAAATATATACTCCAACGAATCAATACGAATGTTTTCCCTGATATTGATACACTAATGAATAATTTTAAGGTTACAACAGCTCATCTGGTTGATAATCTTAAAATGCCGGGATATCACATTAAAGGGAGTGTCCAGACACTTCGCCTGACAAAAGAAGGGAAGCTGTTTTTCGTGGATTCTTCAGGCGTGTGGCGTGTTATGACATTCTTTGATAATGTTTATTCTCTGGATATTACGGATAATCCAAGCGTTTTTTACTATGCAGGCGTTGCTTTTGGTGAGTTTATTCAAGCAATGTGTTCTGTGGAGCTATCGAAGATTAAAGAGGTTATTCCCAATTTTCATAATACGAAAAGTAGATATCATGATTTAGAAAAAGCTATTTTATGTGATGAGTATAATCGTGTTTCTGGTGTTATAAATGAAATTGAGTTCGTTCGTGACAGAATTGATTTGTTCGGTAAAATAACAGAAGCGTTAGAAAACGGCACAATACCTACAAGAATTTGTCATAATGATTGTAATTTAAATAATATTCTATTTGATAATGAAACAAATTTACCTGTTGCGATCATTGATCTTGATACTGTTATGCCGTCATCACCTTTATATGATTTTGGCGACAGCATGAGAAGTGGCACTAATACCGCGAGAGACGATGAAAAAGATTTGAGTAAGGTTTCTTGTGACTTAAATCTTTATAAGGCTTATGCACAAGGGTATCTTGAAGCATGCGGAGAGATTCTTACTAAAGAAGAGCTGGAGCTGTTACCATATGCATCATTAGTCATAACAGCTGAGGATGGTATTCGTTTTTTGATGGATTATATTAACGGCGATGTATATTACACAACTCAATATCCAGGTCAAAACCTCGACAGAGCGAGAACTCAGTTTAAGCTTCTTGAAGATATGGAAAATAAATTAAACGAAATAATGAGTATTTTACAGGATATTTACGATGAGATGGGTCTGGATACAAATCTTTTACAGATATTTTAAAGTTTATGGAGCATAAAATGAATTCAATCAGAGCGATTATTCCTGCTGCCGGAAAGGGTAGCAGACTTCAAAGTGTAAGCGGAGATACACCTAAGGCGATGTTTTCTGTGGATAATAGACCAATGTTGGAATATGTTTTAGAGAACATATCGTTCATTGAAAAAAACAATACATATATAGTTGTTGGTTGTGGGAAGGAAAAAATCATTGAGTATTTCGGTGATAATTATCATTATGTTGAGCAAAAGCAACAGTTGGGCACCGGTCACGCCATTATGGAGTGCGCTGATGCGTTCAGGGGGTTCGAAGGAACTGTTCTTGTTACTTTTGGAGACATGCCTCTGTTTCGTTATGAGGAAATGAAAAAAATGTGCCAACAACATATAGAGACCGGTGCCGATTGCACTCTTATGACTGCTGAAAATCCTTTTTTGAAACTTTGGGCGCGTGTTATCCGTGATGAAAAAGGAAATTTCGCACGAATTGTTGAGGGCAAGGATTGTACCCCCGAGCAGGCCCGGATTAAAGAACTATTTTCTGGGGTTATGGTATTCAATAGTAAGTCGCTCTTTAGTGTGCTTCCAGAAATAGGATGCTCTAATGCACAAAAAGAATACTATTTAACCGAGGCTCCTGAATTAATGGTTAAAAAGGGTATGAAGGTGAGCACTTTTTTCACAAGAGATGGAGACGACCTTCGTGGAATAAACACACCTGAGGATTTGGAGATTTGCGAGAAAATTCTTAAAAATAGATATATTTATACATTAGAATCTATATGAAGTTTTATACTTTCCTTGAAAATAAGTTTTATATAGTTTATAATCAATAATAAAGGGTATTAAAGGATTGATTTGGACAAAGGGGGATGTGTATGGCTACCGCATATGAAGGTGACAAGCCTTATATTTTTGTGAGCTATTCACATAAAGATAAACGTGAGGTTATGCGTTATATTGACGCATTGGAGGAAAAAGGCTTTCTTGTTTGGTTTGACGGAGGCATAGAGGCCGGTAGTGAGTGGCCTGAATATATTGCACAGCATCTTGTGGATTCTTCGTGCGTTTTGGCTTTTGTAACATCTGACTTTGTTGAATCTTCTAACTGTAGGCGTGAGCTTACTTTTGCTCAGGATCAAGAAAAAGAGCAGCTTGTTGTTTTTTTGAGACCGGAAGATGAATTAAATCTTACTCCAGGACTTAAAATGCAGCTTGGTCATAGCCAAACTATAAGGCGAGATAATTTTGATTATGAAGATGATTGCATAGAGGCTTTGTGTGCAGCTAAAATAATTGCTGATTGTGTACCTGCTTCTGAATCTATAAACCCACACAAGAAACAACCCGAAGAGCCCGTTCTTGAACAGAACAAAGCTTTAAACAAACGATCAAAACGCACCGGATGGATTACTTCGTTCCTTGAGATGATGTATATTCCATTGAGCTTATGGTTTTCGAATTATTTGTTTGAAAGGGACTTGAGTGTTTGGTGGATGATTATTCTTATGGCGTTACCACACATATTTATCGCTTTATTTAACAAATATGTCTTCTACAAGCCGTTAGCAAAGAAGCTAACACAAGAGCGAGCTAATAAAGATAAATTTGATGATGCTGTTATAAATGTTATGCTCTTCTTTATTTTATCAACTCTCATTTCAATTGTTGCGTGCGCAGTTACAATTCCTGTTGATAAAGGCTTCTTTATACGTTTGTTAATGATGGTTGGTTATAATGTTATTCCGACTCTTGTTGCGGGAGGCATAATATTATACTACGATTCTGTTGATACAGACGATATAGACGATATAATTTATTCTGAGAATTTATCAGATGATAATCAATGATTTTAAGCCTTTTGCAACTTTTGTTGCAAAAGGCTTTTGTTTTATGATAAAATATTAAAAATTGGTTTTGGAGATTTATAATGAAAAATATTTTGTTTGATGATTTTAATAAACTTGAATTTAATCTTTATAAGAAGAATCCAATTATAAAAAATCCGTTAAGCAGTTTTGTAATCGCTGATCCCAGTGTTTTGACGCCGGAGGAATCCCACGACGGATTATGGCATCTGTTTTGTCACACATTTTTTGGTGTGTACATGTATGACAGCGAAGATGGTGTTAAGTTTAAAAAAATTAAAAAGATTGTTAAACACGCAATGAGACCAAATATAAATTTTATTGACGGGAAATATTATCTTTTCTATGAAAAAACAAAATCACCAATAGAAAACGCTTTGTCTACCATTGGTTTAAAGTGGAAATCTGAAATATATTGCACGGAATCCTCTGATCTGAAAAGCTGGTCGAAGCCATATCTCGTTTTGGGCAACACAAGAGATTATGAGGTAGATGAACATGGACAAGCTTTGTCAAACCCATTCTTAATTAAGATAAATGATAAAAACAGGCTCTATTATTCCTGTGGACAGACATTTATAAAAGATTGTGGTTTTTGTGAGCCGAGATACATCTCCTTTGCAGAAAGTGAAAAGATTAGCAGCGAATATGTTTCTCTTGAAGAGCCCATTATTAAGCCTGATAAGTCCCTGGAACACCTTAATTTGTGTTCAGGGTGTCTCAAGGTTTATAGACTTAAGGATTGCTATATAGGTCTTCAAAACGGCTTGTATGAAAAGAATGGAAAAAGCCATTCAGCCATTATGTTGCTTAAATCTGAAGATGGTGTTAATTTTGAGTATGTTAAACAGTTTCTTGTACCACAATTATGTGGCGAGAGCAAGTGGATGGCTCAATATGTTTACGCATGCTGCCTTACATACCATAACAACAAATTCAGGTTATATTTCAATGCCAGAAATGTTTCAAATAATCTTCTTGGCAGAGAGAGCATTGGTGTGTTTGAGTGCGAAATAAAACAATAGTGAATAAACATCCACCCGCCAAGCGGGTGGTTTTTCATATGCGGGCATAGCCCTATGCTCTTCGCGTATGCGTAAACGCATAAGTACGGTCTGCCAGTTGCGTAAGATTGTTACTTGCTACCCGTAAACGGGCCGTATCCACTCATTGTCAATTGGTCACCCATTTGGTCTTCTTTCAGTTGGTTCTGTATATACTCTGCAATTCGGCTTTCATTCTTCCCTACTGTATCTACATAGTACCCTTTACACCAAAATTCTCTATTTCGGTATTTGTATTTCAATTCGCCGAATTGCTCATACAGCATTGTACTACTCTTTCCTTTGAGGTAACCCATAAAGCTTGATACAGCCATTTTCGGTGGTATCTCAACCAACATATGTATATGGTCGGGACACACTTCTGCCTCTAATATTTTGACACCTTTCCACTCGCAAAGTTGTCTCAAAATTTTACCTATCTCTCTTTTCTTTTGACTGTAAAACACTTTTCGCCTATACTTTGGTGCAAACACTATATGATATTTGCAATTCCATTTTGTATGTGATAAACTGTTTATGTCATTCAATCCCATTTTGAATGCACACTCCTTCGTACTTTTTTGTTGCAGTTGGCAGACCGCAACTTCATTATATCACGAAGGAGTTTTCTTTTTATTCTTGTTTCATCTATATAATTTAACTGAACCACGCGTCTAACGCGTGGTTTTACTATACAAA
>JAFODQ010000024.1 GCA_017380615.1 Clostridia bacterium
CGTGTCGGTAAGCTTCCTTGTCGTCACATTGATGAAAGCATTCCGCTCAAGCATGATCTTATCGGTCAGGAAACAACAGGTATCGGTGGCTTCTTTAAGGCACTCAGAACAATCCCTGTAATGGCACACATTGCAGAGAGAATTGAGGCTATCTGTCCTGATGCATGGCTTATCAACTTTACAAACCCATCGGGTATCATCTCAGAATTCCTTATTAACCACACAAATGTTAAGACAATGGGTCTTTGCAATGTGCCTATTGCTATGATAGATGATGTTAAGGCTGCAGTTGGTGAGGATGCAAAAATTACATATCTCGGACTTAATCACCTTAGCTGGATTACATCAGTTAAGGTTAATGGTGAAGAAAAACTCTTCGACCTTTTTGATGATGATTTTGCACCAACAGTTATGAAGAATATTCATGATGATGGCTTTGATATGGAGTGCCTCAATGCTTGCAAGGGCTTCCCGTCATCATATCTTCAGTATTATTATAGCCGTCAGGCAAAGCTTCAGCATCTTAAGGCGGGCTCCAAGAGCCGCGCTCAGGTTTGTATGGAGATTGAGGAACAGCTTCTTGAGCTTTACAGTGATAATGAGCTTGTAATCAAGCCTGCTCTTCTTGAGGAGCGTGGTGGCTATAAGTATTCACTCGCTGCTGTTTCTCTCATTGATTCAATTGCAAATGACAAGCAGGATGTTCATGTTGTTAACATCAAAAATAACGGTACACTCGATTTCATGGATGACGATGATATCGTTGAAATCGCAGCTGTAATCGGTGCAGACGGCGCAAAGCCTGTTGAGGTTGAAAAGTTCACAAATCGTCATATTATCAGCCTTATGAGAACGGTTAAGTCCTATGAGAAGTACACTGTTGAGGCTGGTATCAAGGGTTCAGACGAGGATGCACTTAATGCACTTATGCTTCATCCTCTTTGTGGGGATTTTGCTCAGGCAAAAGCATGCTTCGAGGAAATGAAGGCAGCTCATAAAAACTACCTTCCACAGTTTTTTAAGGATTGATTGATTATGGGGAAAATTAAAAAAGTCAAAGCTCCTGTAAAGGAGCAGATTCCTGACGGAATGCGCAAGGAAGATTATGCCGATGCAGCTTTCAGAAAGAAAGTCACAATTATAATGGGTAGCATTCTTCTTGTGTTTATCATCGGTGTTATAGCTGTTCTTGTGGGAGCATGGGTTAAAACAGAGCAGCACAACAGGGAGTTCGAGGCGATGGAGCAGGCTTTCATTGCCGAGAAGGATAGCGTCCTTCAGCAGCTTCAGAATATTGATGCAAATGGTGGCACCTTTGAAGATAGAGCAGCAGTGAAAATAACACTCACAGATGATAATTTCTCTGATTGGATTGCTCTTCTTGACAGCACATATGCTCTTGAGAAGGATGATCCCGGCTATGCAGCCTATAAGGGTGCAACAATTGAGCTTGAAGGTCTTTTTATCACTCGAGATTTCTCAGGTAACACTGAATATTGGGTTTACAGACTTCACTCTCACGGCGACCATGCAGATCATGAACATGAGGGTGAGGAAGAAGAGAGCTCTTGTGAGAGAATACCCATAGAGGTTATCTTCCTTGATACCAAGGCAGAAATTCCTGAGGATGGAGCCTGGGTTAAGGTTACCGGTGTTGTCGGTCCTAATTCTCTTAAAAATCTTTCAGGCGTCCGTAATGCTGTTGTTACAGTAATGGAGGAATCCGGAGAAGCACACATAAACTGAAGTAAGAGACAGCTATTGAGAAAATTGACTCAATAGCTGTTTTCTGAAAAAGGAGTTGATGAATATATCAAAGTTGGTTTCATTTTTTAAAGCTTGTGGCGGAGTGGTTGAAAAGCTCAGAAAACGTAAAGAAAAAAGTGACATGCGAAATGCCAATTTCACAGTGATAAAGTCGGTGGAGGATAAATATGGTGTTGACTTCGGTGGCTATATTCCTGATACGGCAGAGCTTGGCACATGTTCTGATTTCTGCAATGGCTATGAACCGGCATATCCTATGCCTGCAGTGTTCAGCTATCTTAACATTAAGCCGGAGGATAAGCTTCTTGATGTGGGTAGTGGAAAGGGTTACGCCATGTATATGTTTTCCTCTTTTCCGTTTTCACGCATAGATGGTGTTGAGCTCAGTGAAAAGCTTGCGAGGATTTCAGAGGAAAATCTGAAAAAAATATTTCCCGAACAAAACGGAAGATTCAATGTCTTTTGTGGGAACGCATTGGATTTTGAAGGATTGGATGAATATAACTATATCTTTATGTACAATCCGTTTCCGAGAGAGGTTGTGGAGCAGTTTGTCAATAAGCTGGTTGACTCTGCAAAAGGTAGGGAAGGCAAGCTGACTGTGATTTATCAGAATCCCCAAAGAGGAGGTCTCTTTGAACAAAGCGGCATATTCGAAACAGTGCTCATGGAAGATGGCACTGCAGTGTTTGAAAGCAAATAAGTGATTCGGATTTGGAGGGTGTATTGTGTCAACAAAAGAGAGAAAAGTTAAATCAAAGGGAAAGAAAGCTTTGAGGGTGATAGCAGTTATTCTTGCGATAAGTATTGGACTTGTGGCGATAGCTGCTGTTGCAAATACAATAATTGTAAATAAAACTATTGAATTTGCCCGTAGCTTTGAGGCTGTTGATTTTGAGGAGAAACAGCTTGTTCCTCAAAAGGATGAAAATGGTAACTGGGTTTTCACAACCGATGATGATTTTAGAGTTATGCACCTTACTGATATACATCTTGGGGGCGGTTTTCTGAGTGCGGGAAAGGATAAAAAAGCACTCAATGCCGTGGCTTCTATGATTCTTGCAGAAAAACCCGATTTAGTTATTGCAACAGGTGATATAGCATATCCCGTGCCTTTTCAAGCAGGCACAGCCAATAACGAAAGTGGTGCAAATGAATTTATAGCTCTTATGGAAAAACTTGGTGTTTACTGGACAGTAACCTTTGGCAATCACGATGCTGAAGCATATAGCTATTTTGACAGAGCAAGTGTTTCCGAGTTTTATTCTTCCGACGACCTGAAATATTGCTTGTTCCAGGCAGGTCCTGCAGAGGTTGATGGTTATGGAAATCATACTATTGAGGTTAAAAACACCAATGGCTTAATTACGCAAGCCTTTATTATGCTTGACTCACAATCCTATGTAACCGATACAATTATTGATAGCCTATCGGGTGAATATGATAACATTCACGCAAATCAGGTGGAGTGGTATAAGAGCGAGGTCCAGAGAATGAATGCAGAGAACGAGGCTGTGATCAATCAGCTTCAGCCTGGTGAAAATGGTGGCCTTCACAAGGATTTTGGTGTGGTTAAAACACAGTGCTTCTTCCACATTCCTCTTGTTGAAACGCAGGAGGCTTGGTATGAGCTTGAAGCGAACAATTTCATAGATACTGAGAGTGTTAAATATATTGATGGCATCATCGGTGAAACAGGTATCCGTGTTTTCCCCGGTAAGGGTGAAGATGATTTGTTTGAGACAATGGTTGAATTAGGCTCAACAAAAGCAATTCATAATGGACACGACCATTATAATAATGCAGAGTTTTCAAAGGATGGAATAATTTTCAGCTACGGAAACAGTATCGATTACCTTGCATATATCGGTATAAATAATGAAGGCTCACAGCGTGGCTGTTCAATTATAACCTGTAAGCCGGATACAAGCTTCTCCATTGATAAATACAACTATTACGCTGATGGTTATTATCAGCCGGGATTGACCAATGAAGAGGTTGTAATGCAGTTTGAGGATGTTACATATCAGGTTCCTATTGAGGAGTAAGAGCCTGTTATCGGGTAAATTAAACAGCGGCAGTTTAAGCGTAAACTGTCGCTGTTTTTTTGCAAATAAGTGATAAAAAATATTGTAATTTGTCAGAATTAGTGATATTATTTTTTTCGTTGGATTTTCCAATAAAATAAAAATATGAAAAGAGGTATGCAAAATGTGGTTCTGGTTTTCAGTAATCGCCCTGATTTGTTGGAGCGGCTCTGATTTATTCTCAAAAATCGGATGTGCAGACAAATCAGATAAGTACAGTCACTTTAAAATGGTCACCGCTGTTGGTGTTGTTATGGGTATCCATGCTTTGTATGAGATATTCGTTTCGGGCGTACCCATAGATTTTGCCTCTCTTCTTAAATATCTTCCCGTTTCAGCGCTTTACATTCTTTCAATGGCAATTGGCTACATCGGTCTTCGTTATATCGAGCTGTCTGTTTCATCTCCCATTTGCAATTCGTCAGGTGCATTGGTTGCTCTTCTGTGCATCATCACAGGCGATGCACTCGCTGTTCCTCAGTATATAGCAGTCGCACTTGTTTGCTTGGGCGTAATCGGTCTTGGTTTTGTTGAGGCGAAGGAGGACGATGAGCTTCGCGCCTTGAGACAGGAAAAGGGTAATTATAAATACGCCAAGAGTCCGTTGGCGATTATTCTTCCTTTGATTTATTGCCTTCTTGATGCTCTCGGAACATTCGCAGATAGTATTGTTCTTGAAACACTTGATGAGGATGTAGCAAATGTTGCCTATGAGTTAACCTTCCTTGCTTGTGGCATTGCCTCATTTATCTTTGTTAAGTTTATTAAAAAGCAGAAATTTTTCCCGAAAATGGAAGCACCAAAGTATGCAGGTGCTGTGTTTGAAACAGCAGGTCAGTTTGCGTATATTTACGCTCTTGCTGACACTGAGCATGTTGCAATGGCTGCACCAATTATTTCAGCTTACTGTGCAGCGTCCGTGCTTTGGGGCAGACTCTTCCTCAAGGAGAAGCTTTCCTTTAAGCATTATCTTATGATAATCATTTCCGTTGTAGGTATCGTGATCTTGGGTCTTTATGACGCATAATTTTTAAATTTGACTGTGAAAAAAGGATTTCCGTGAATTGAACAAGTCCAGTAAAAACGGACAATAGAAAAAAGAGACCTCCTATGGTAGAATTAAGAAACTACTATAGGAGGTTTTGTTATGCCCAGAGAATACAGACATATCAAACAGTATGAAAAAGAAATATTAGAATTAGGAG
>JAFODQ010000025.1 GCA_017380615.1 Clostridia bacterium
GAAACAGGTGAAACCTTCTATGAGAATGCCTTCCTTAAGGCACAGAGTGGATGCCTTGAAAGTGGAATGCCTTGTGTTGCAGATGATTCGGGTCTTGCAGTTGATTATCTTGTAGGAGCTCCCGGGGTTTATTCTGCGCGTTTTGCAGGTAAGCACGGCGATGATGAGGCAAATAATAAAAAGCTTCTCAAGCTTATGACAGATGTTCCTGTTGAGGAGCGCACGGGTAGATATGTTTCAGTTGTGTGCTGTGTTTTTCCTAATGGTGATGTTATCTCTGCAAGAGGCACCTGCGAGGGGTATATAGGCTTTGAGCCAAGAGGTAATGGCGGATTTGGTTATGACCCACTTTTTGTAATGGGGGAAAAGACCATGGCAGAGCTTACAGCTGAGGAAAAGGATGCTATCAGCCACAGAGGTGAAGCAACAAGGCTTCTCGCAGAGAAGCTCAAGGAATATTTTGCACAAGAGTAATAACAGTGCCAACTTCGGTAGTGTCGATAAGTAAATCGATGCTGCCGAATTTTTTCATCTTTGTTTGTGTGCTTTCCTGAAAAATATCCTTATAAAAATCTTCATCGTTGATGATTTGTGCAGAGGTCTCAGGGTTATCCACAAAGGAAATTATAAGGTTTTTGATGAATTTAATCTCAGATGTATTTTTTTCGCTTAATCCGTCAAAAACAATATGCATAGTTGTAATTTTTTGCTTTTCGTTACACATAAGCTTCAGTAAAATAACAGCATTTTCTGACTCGAAATATTTTATGTAACCGTTTTCCTCCTGTGAGTAGAGAAAGCCCTCTGCAGTAAAATCAATATTTTCGCAAAGCTTATCCATTCTCTCGGAAAATCCGAAGAGAGACGAACCCTTTTCTGAAAGAGAACAGGCACACAAGGAGAAAATCAATAAAAAGATTGTTGCTGCCTGTAAAATTCTGCCTTTCATAAAAAAATCAACCTTTCGTAACAATTATTTAACAAAACTCTTGAAAATCGTTGTATAATTCTATATTATATAAAATAGAATCACTATATATGTCTTTAATAAATATAAGTGAGTTGAGAGATAAATATGAAGAATTTGATTAAAAAAATATTTAGTGTATTTTTGTGTTTGCTTGTGCTTTCATCCTCCTTTATGGGTGTTGTGACTTCTGCTGCATATCCTTCGGGTGTTTCGCAGGCAGAGTCGCTCAGCGCCATAAAGGGAACTGATAATCTTCTTGCAAATATTGTGCCTGCTTTAACCGGTCAGGACCTGAAGAGCGCTGTTAAACACACTCTTTACAGCAATGAAACACTTTCATCCATGCTTGTGGAAACCTATTCCTCGCTTGGCGAAAGTTCAGCTGAATTGCAGATGATTGGTGTTGATTGCTCAACCAAAACTCTTTCCGCTGCATTGAAGAATTATCCTCAGATCTGTGTTGCCTTGTATAATGCAGAAGCCTGGGCAGAGGTTGACCTTACCGGCGTTAACTGGGGAGTGACCACAAAGGAAGGCTTTGCAGATGCAGTAGCAGCAATCTTCTCTCCCTTTAACGATCTTCTTTATATGCTCCTTTGTGGTGGCAGATATACCATGAACGGCTTCATCACAATAAATGGTGCCAATGGCTATGAAAATGCAATTGTTCCCTTGCTTGAAGCAATGAATTGCACAAATCTTCCCTCGCAGACCATGTTTACTCTTGAGGCGCAGAAGGATAAAAGTAGTATGCTCAGAAGCATACTCATTCCAGTTTTCTCAACTGTGGAGTGGGTGCTTGAAAGCCCCGCAAACAATCTTTCCGAGCTTTTGCCCGGTATGGCGTATTTTATTGATAGTGGTGAATTCAATGCTTGCTTCCAGTCACTTCTAAGCCCCATAACAAGTAATCCTCTTGTGGAAATTGCAGTTTTCCTTAAGATATTGGATTTGGATTCTCTCACAAATATAGATGTAAACTCGTTAATGTCATCTCTCCTTTCGGGAGAGGGAGGGCTTCAGCTTGCCAATATGGATTTTGCAGCTCTGGCGGCCTGTGGTAAAATGACAGACAGTGGCTATGTGCCGGATAAAGCAATGGCTTATGTGGAAATACTTCGTTGGATTATTGAGAGTCTTAAGCTCAATAAAGATAATCTTGGTGAGCTTTCTGCAATGGCAGGTGGAGAGAAAATGGATATGTCCTTCCTTTCGGGTATCCTTGAAAAGGACACTGATTCCCTTGTTGCCATGATTATTCTGCTCTTTACACCTGCACCGCAGCAAGCACCAAAGCCAATGGTTTATCCTGAATTTAAATCGGGTAGTGTGCAGAATCCCACAAAGCTCACAGACAAGAATTTTGAAAAGGTTTATAACGAAATAGATGACCTTCTTGATCAGTTTGTCAAGGAGAGTGGAGCTTACGGCAGTGTTGGTGCAATGCTCACCGGCTCAGTTTACACAAATGCCAATATCAATGCCGCACTCACGGGTATATACAAAATGCTTGAGGATGAGGGCTTGACAGGTGTGCTTGCTCTTTTAGGTATAAATGCAACTCCAAAGGGTGTTGCAGCATTGCTGACAGAGAATAGCTATTCGGGTGCCCGTAAGGCACTTAATCGTGCAGATTCATGGTCGGAGGTTTCACTCAATGGCGTAACATGGGGCTTCAATAATGGTTCAAGACGAGGCTTTCAGGATGCACTTGTGGCAATATTCCGACCACTCTTCCCACTTCTGAGAGTAGTTCTTGCGGGTGAAACACTTGTTGTGTTTGACAGCATTGTGATTGCAGGGTCAGATGGCTACAACACAGCAATTATCCCAATTCTCGAGGCTCTTGGTTGTGAAGAGTCAAGCATAAAGAGCTATTCCTCATACAAAAGCAGAGCAAATGGTGACGGCGTTCTTGATAATGTGCTTGAGCCCGTGTTTGATTTGCTCGACAGTCTCGGCAGAAAGCCTGTGCAGACACTTGTGGATATTCTTCCAAATGTGGTTTACTTCATGGAGAGTGGCTCGCTTGAAAGCTGTATTTCAAATCTGCTGATTCCAATAACCTCGGTTTTTAACAGAGTGCCGGGCGTTGTCGATTTCTCACTCGATGCATCTGCACTCACAAAAGAGCTTGATCTTAACAAGATTCTCGGTGATATGCTTCAGGGCTCGGGAATCAAATTTGCAGAGTTTGATATAAAGACGCTTGCTTCTCTCGGCAAGGCAACCGAAAGAACAAGCAAGAGTGTAATAGATGGCAAGAGAGTCAAGTACACCTACATCGAATCTGATAAGAATGCAATAATTCTTTCACTTTTGCAGATCGTTGCAAGAACTCTCAAAATGCCCGGTAATGAAACCCTTCTTATGGGCTCTATGGGTAGCACCAATGCAAATTTTGACACATCTTCCATAACAAGTCAGTTTGCATCAATGACAGAGGCTGAATTAATTGAATGGCTTTATAATCTCTTCTTTAAAGAGCGCGTGCAATTCCAGCTTGTGCAGGGTGAGGATTATAAGCCCACGATTATTTACACACCCGAAGAGAAGGATAACACAGCTTTATATATTTTCCTGGGTTATCTTGGAATTTGCGCTGTGGTTGGAGTAATTCTTCTCATAAACAGAAAACGCTTGTACGGTGACGTGGAGGATTAATTATGTTAGTTTTAAAAAATATAGTTAAAGATTATGTTACCGGTGATACCACGGTAAGAGCATTAAAGGGTATCGACATAAATTTCCGTGAAAGCGAATTTGTTGCGATTCTCGGTCCTTCAGGCTGTGGTAAAACCACATTGCTCAATATTATCGGTGGTCTTGACAGATACACAAGCGGTGATCTTTTCATTAACGGAAAATCAACAAAATATTTTAATGACGGTGATTGGGATACCTACCGTAACCATTCGATAGGTTTTGTTTTCCAAAGCTACAACCTCATTCCTCACCAGACAGTTTTATCAAATGTTGAGCTTGCTCTTACTCTTTCGGGCGTTTCCAAAAAGGAACGCCGTCAGAGAGCCATTGAGGCACTTAAGAAGGTTGGTCTTGAGGAACAGATTCACAAGAAGCCCAATCAGATGTCCGGTGGGCAGATGCAGCGAGTTGCCATTGCCCGTGCACTTATAAATGACCCGGATATTCTCCTTGCTGATGAGCCTACAGGTGCTCTTGACAGTGAAACAAGTGTTCAGATTATGGAGCTTCTCAGAGAAATATCTAAAGAAAAGCTCATAATAATGGTTACTCATAACCCCGAGCTTGCAGATGAATATGCAAACAGAATAATCCGTTGCCTTGACGGTGAGGTTATAAACGACTCCAATCCATATAATCCCGAAAAGGCTGATGAAAAGCATCAGAAGAAAAAGAAGGAGAAGGCAGAGGCCAAGGGCAAAAAGTCAATGTCCTTTGGTGCTGCGCTCAACCTTAGTATCAATAACCTTCGCACAAAAAAGGCGCGAACCTTCCTCACATCCTTCGCAGGAAGCATCGGTATTATAGGCATTGCTCTTGTTCTTGCTCTGTCTAACGGTATTCAGGTTTATATTGACCATGTGCAGGAGGATATGCTTCTTTCTTACCCCATGACTGTTGAACGGCAAACCATGGATATAAGCAGCATTATGACCACCATGACGGGTATGGGGGGGCTGACAACCGATGCCGAAGAGGACGGTAACATCTATGTTAACGAGTCCTTTATGAAGATGGTTAATTCCTTCATTTCCGAAGCCACATCAAATAATCTTGATAATTTCAAGCAGTACATTGAAGATAATCAGGCAGAGTTTGATAAGGTCTGCAACGATGTTCAGTATAAATATTCTACGCCACTCAATATATATAAGGCAGACACCTCTGATGGTGTTGTCAGGGTTAACCCAAGTAATGTAATGGATTATATGAATATGGGTGGAGATTCCGGTGGCGGAATGATGGATATGTCAGCTGCCATGAATACCATGACACAAAGCTTCAGTGTCTGGATGGAGCTTATCGGTGATGATAGGCTTATGGATGCACAATATGACATCATTGCAGGTAAGATGCCTGAAAAATACAATGAGGTTGTGCTTATTGTTGATGGTAACTATCAGATAAATGAGCTTGTTGTTTATGCGCTGGGTCTTAAGGACCAGGCTGCCTTCGGTAAAGAGGTTATGGCTGCTCTTGCAAGCGGCGAAACAATGGGAACAGACGATATAACAAAATATTCCTACGAAGAAATTCTTGATATGGAATTCAGCCTTGTGCTCAATGCGGATTATTACAAGAAGAATGAGAAAACAGGTCTTTGGACAGATAACAGTGAAAATTCTCTCTATGTGAAAAATCTTGTTGACAATGGCGAGAAAATAAAGATTGTCGGCATTCTTAAGCCTGATGAAAACAACACACTCTCAATAGGTACAGGTGGCATAGGCTATATGCGTGAGCTTATGGACTTTGCCATTAACGAAACAGCAAAAAGAGAGGTTGTTATTGAGCAGCTTGCCAATAAAAACAGAGATGTTATCACGGGCTTTGAATTTTCAAACCTTACAGTAAATGACTTTGATTTAGCCGATGTTGATTTAAGCATCATTGACTATAATCTTCTTGATATCAAGCCCTTCATGTCAATGGCAGAGGGTATGGATTTAGCCGATGTGGATATGACAAACATGGCTGCAATGTTTGGCTTTGATAATATGAGCGAGCTTCAGAGAAAGCTTATGGAGGGCATCCTTTCAGATGACCAGGTGTTGGCGCTCAAGCAAGCCTATGTTGACACTCTTGCTTCAAAAAGCTCCTTTGAGGGCACAATGACAAAGCTTGGCTATTCCACCTTTGATGCACCATCCATGATTTGCTTCTACCCTAAAAACTTTGAGGCAAAGGAGCAGCTTGGAGCACTCATTGATTACTACAACAACAAGGTTGCTGAGGATGGTCACGAGGAAATGCAGATTAAGGTTTCCGATTATATCGGTGTGCTTATGAGCAGCATCACAACAATTATTGATGTTGTTACCTATGTGCTTATTGCATTTATTGCAATTTCGCTTGTTGTTTCGTCCATAATGATTGGTATCATCACATATATTTCTGTTCTTGAAAGAACAAAGGAAATCGGTATTCTCCGTGCAATTGGTGCTTCGAAGAAGGACATTGCGAGAGTTTTCAATGCCGAAACCACTGTTGTGGGCTTCGGTGCGGGTGTTATAGGTATCCTATCCACCCTGATTCTGGAAATCCCCATTAATCTTCTTCTGCGTTATGTGGTTGAGATTCCTGCACAAGCAGAGCTTCCCTTTGTGGGTGCAATCGCACTTATTGTCATAAGTGTTGGTCTCACTCTTGTGGCAGGTCTTGTTCCGTCGAGAATAGCGGCAAAGAAAGACCCCGTTGAAGCGCTCAGAACTGAATAAAACAAAATATAACTTAACCTTACCCCCACAGGGAGATATTCCTTGTGGGGGTTTATTGACAAAACAGCTTGTCTGTCTTAAAATAGATTATAAATTATTTATGGAGAGGTTAGTTTGAATATTGAGACCTTGGTGCAAAAACAGAAAGAGTATTTTAACAGTGGCGCAACTCTTCCTGTTAAGTTCCGTATTAAAAATTTAATTAAGCTTTATAAATGTATAAAGAAATATGAAAACGAAATAACCGAAGCATTGGGAAAGGATTTAGGAAAATGCTCCTTTGATGCCTTTATGTGCGAAACCGGTGTTGTTCTCATGGAGCTCAACTACATGATTCGTCACACCCGTTCCTATGCAAAAAAACACCTTATCTACACTCCCGTGGGTCAGGTTCTCGGAAGTGGCTATAAA
Organism: Clostridia bacterium; assembly: GCA_017380615.1. GTDB lineage: Bacteria > Bacillota > Clostridia > Oscillospirales > Acutalibacteraceae > DTU089. The sequence continues at coordinate 6,805 of JAFODQ010000025.1, forward strand.
AAGAGCGTGCCCTACGGTAATGTTCTTATTATGAGTCCGTGGAATTATCCGTTTCTTCTTACCATGACTCCCATCAGCGATGCTATTGCAGCGGGAAACACAATTATTGTAAAACCCAGTGCATATTCTCCTGCAACGAGTGAAATTATTGAAAAAATCATAACTGAGTGCTTCCCTGAGGAATATGTTGCAGTAGTAAAGGGGGGCAGGGAAGAAAATAAAGAGCTTCTCAACCAGAAGTTTGATATGATTTTCTTTACAGGTAGTCAGGCAGTGGGCAAGGAGATTCTCCACCGTGCTGCTGAAAGCTTTACACCCGTTGTTCTTGAGCTGGGTGGCAAAAGCCCTTGTGTGGTTGACTCCACAGCAAGAATCAAGGTTGCTGCAAGAAGGATTGTTTTCGGTAAATTTCTCAACTGTGGTCAGACCTGTGTTGTTCCTGATTATGTGGTTTGTCACAGCAGTGTAAAGGAAAAGCTTGTGGAGGAAATACTGAAGCAGATTAAAATACAGCTTGGTGAGGATGTTTTCAATAATCCCGAATATCCGAGAATTGTTAACGAAAAGCACTTTGACAGAATAATGGGCTTGATTGATAAAGATAAGGTTATCTATGGTGGTGATTCTTCAAGAGAAAAGCTTAAGATTGCACCAACCGTTATGGATGATGTTTCCTGGGATGATGCTGTTATGCAGGAGGAGATTTTCGGACCGATTCTTCCCGTGCTTACTTTTGATGACTATGAGGAGCTTTATGATATATATGCGAAACTGCCTAAGCCCCTTGGCTTCTATATTTTCTCTGAGGATAAGAAGAGAATCAATCAGACGATAGAACGCTGTCAGTTTGGTGGTGGCTGTGTCAATGACACAATCATGCAGATTGCCATCAATAGCTTCGGTTTTGGTGGCGTTGGTGAAAGCGGAATGGGCAGCTACCATGGCAGGGCAGGCTTCAACGCCTTCTCTCACGAAAAGAGCATTCACACCAAGGTGTCCTGGTATGATTTCCCTGTAAGATATGCTCCACATAACAAGATCTTTGAAGCAATTTCACATATTTATATGAGATGAGGTTTTAACATGAAAAAGGTTATTAAAAATATTGCTCTTGCAGCAGGTATCACAGCAGGTGCTGCAGCAGCCTTTCACTTTATTAACAAGGAGCTTCATAAGGATGTGTGCATGATAGGCCACAGAGGCTTCAGCTCCAAGCATCCTGACAACACAGAGGCAGCTTTCCTGGGTGCCGTTGCCAACGGCTCAGGTGGTATTGAAACAGATGTGCGTATCACCAAGGATGGCGTGTTTGTTGTTAACCATAACGATGAAGCGAAATTTATAGATGGCACAGAGCTCCTTGTTGCAGAGGCAACCTACGAGCAGCTTACAGAGAAGCCTATTCTCAATAAAAAGAGTGATGAAATTGTTTATCTTTGCACCTTCAAGAGATATCTTGAAATCTGCAGGGATGCAAATATGGTGTGCTTTATTGAGCTTAAGGGTGATTTTACAGATGAGCAGATAAACGATCTTTTCACTATGGCAGATGAGATATATGACCTTTCCATGTGTTCTCTTCAATCCTTTGAGTTTGATAACCTTGTGAAGGCTCACAAGGCATTCCCGAAATTACAGATAATGCTCACCTGGAGTAAGGATTGCGGTGATTACCACAAGTGCCTTGAGCATGGCTTTGATATTGATGCGGATTACAAGTCAGCAACACCGAAGATGGTAAAGGAATTCCACGATAAAGGCTTGAAGGTAGGCTTGTGGACTGCAAACGATATTATATCCCTTAACTATTGCCGTGCTTTGGGTGTTGATTATATTGAATCAGATGTTTACGGTAAATAAAAGAATATAAAAACTCCAACTGTTCAGTTGAACAGTTGGAGTTTCTTTTGTTTGCTTTGAATTATTCGCAAAGAGCCTTTGTGTCTCTTGCAATCGCAAGCTCTTCATTTGTTGGAACAACGAATGCACGAACAGGGCAGCCCGGCTTGGTGAGCTCAACCTCTTCGCCTCTGATTTCGTTTGCTTTTTCATCAAGATCAATGCCAAGGTATGAAAGATTCTTGAGCACATCCTCACGAAGGTCGATACAGTTTTCACCGATACCGCCTGTGAATGCAATTACATCAACACCATTCATTGCTGCGATGTATGAGCCGATGTATTTGCGAATCTGATACCACTGAATATCACGGGCAAGCTTTGCTCTCTCGTTGCCTTCGGAAGCTGCGGCTTTAACAGCACGGTCATCTGAGTGTACGCCTGAAACACCGAGAACACCACTCTGCTTGTTCATGATTGTATCCATTTCATCAGGTGAAATATTGTGCTTCTTCATAATGTATGTGATTGCGGATGGGTCAACGCCACCACAGCGTGTGCCCATTGCAAAGCCATCAAGGGGAGTAAGACCCATGCTTGTGTCAAGCACCTTGCCGTCCTTGATTGCTGTGATTGAGCAACCGTTGCCGAGGTGGCAGGTGATGAGCTTGATATCCTTAAGGTCTTTGCCAACAATTTCTGCTGTTCTGTATGCAACAAAACGGTGTGATGTACCGTGGGCACCATAA
>JAFODQ010000026.1 GCA_017380615.1 Clostridia bacterium
TCCACCATTAAATTTAAAAGTTAATATAGGGGTATAGCTCAGTTGGTAGAGCAGTGGTCTCCAAAACCACGTGTCCTGGGTTCGAGCCCTAGTGCCCCTGCCATATAAGAAGACATCTTGATTCAGATGTCTTCTTTTTTACTATATCGGGCACAAGCCCATGCATATCACCATGCTACAAAATGTATCATAATAAAATAAGTCGTTTTTAGTGACAAAACAAATATTATGTGATTAAATATAATCAGAGGATATACCTCGAACCACTTTTCAAGAAGATTTTAAAATGAGGTGATTTTATGAACAAGATTTCAAAAAACATCAAGCGTCTTCGCACAGCACAAAACCTGAGCCAGGAGGAGTTGGCTGAAAAGTTGTATGTTTCCCGTCAGGCTATTTCATCCTGGGAAAATAACAGAACTCAGCCTGATATTGAAATGATCGGTAAGCTTTCCGAGGTTTTCAATGTTTCTGTGGAAGAATTAATCTATGGTGAAAAAAGAAAAACAGAAATCGATAACGAGAATACTCCTCACATCAATAAAAATATGATCATTGTTTTTTCTGTTATCGGTTCTGTTTTTGTGGCATTATCTTTAATCTTCTTTTTATTCCTTGGATGGGAAAACTTCGGAATGATAACAAAAGCTGTGGTAAGTTTTCTCCCCTTACTTGCAGGACAGTCAATTGCAATTTTCACATATTATAAGAAATTTGATAAAATCGCCTGGCGTGAAAGCAGTGCGATTCTCTGGTGTATCGGTGTAATATCAACTCTCGCGCTCATCAACAGCATTTTTAATATATATATTTCAGACTATATTTTTATCGTTATCGTCTGTCTGATAATACTCCCTATAATTTATATTTTCGATGTTGTATCACCGTTGATACCATACTTTGCTTTATCTCTTTCATTCAATACTGTTGTATCATATAACGTACTCAACCAACTGATGATTTGTTTTTTATCAACATTTTTTGTTGGAGCAGGCGTTCTTTATACTACCATTAAACGAATCAAAGATAACTCACCGCGCAGAGAATTCGGAATTGTTGTGACGCTTCTTGCGATAGTTGGTTTATTGTTCATTTATGCTTTCTGCACAGACGATTTTCCTATGTATTCAAGTGGATTTGTAATCTTCACGGCATTCTTTACCGGATTGATTGCTTATGGCAAGGATGGAAAAAAGGCAATAAATATTATTGGTTCACTCGGCTTGGTAACATCAATTATTTTTCTTACCTTTGCAGAAGACGCTTTTGTGGTCGACAGCTATTCAAGTGTATTTACTGTACCTATTAAATTCTCTTTGATTGCCGTAAATATTTTCAAGTGGTTATTAAGTACAGGTTTTATAACGGCAGGTTTCCTTTCATTTGGCGAAGAATTCAGAAAAAACAAAACCAAATTATTCAAGTGCATTGTAGGCGTAGCTGCCGCAATTTTAGCATTTATCTTTTTAGACGATATAGAATATACTGCAATAGTTCTTGCAATAGCAATCTCCGTTTTATATATGCTTTCAGGCACAAAAGAAAATAATTTCTTTGATTTCAACTTAGGTTTAATATCACTTCTTGTGTGCATATTCAGAATAATCATATTATTAAACGGTGATATTCTGCTTCTTGCATTTATATTCCTCATTTCAGGTATAAGCCTACTTGTTACTAACCTTGCTTTATTAAAAAAAGTCCAAAAGGAAAAGCAAGCAACCTTATCTTTAACCGGAGGTGAAAATAATGTTCAGAAATAAAACAAAAATCATTTTAATTATTGTTCTTATTTTTCAGTTTATTTCACCCTTGGGGTTACTCATATATCAAGCAAATATCCAAAATAAGCTTAACACACTTGAAGCTAATGTACGCTTGGAGGTTGACTCTATAAGCACCGATGTGGGATATATCACCATTGAGCCTCGAATCTATTACGAGGATGCTGTCAATATAGATGAATACCTCTCTAACTTTGCAGAAGATTATAACTACATCAGTTTTGTTGGATATGATAACGAGGGATATTCAAAATACAGCTTTGATATTGACAAACCCGATCAAGACATCTATGTTGGCGAAAATCTTTATGATTTTTATTTTATTGAAATTCCTTTTGAAGATGATTTCGAAAAATTTGGTGATTGCTACTGGAATATCTACCACAAAGATAACGAAAAAGAAAATATCGCAGCAGGATACTTCGAGGGACCCGAAACCGAAGCATACATTGATTTAACAGTTCGAAACGGTAGATTCGTTGTAAAGGATGTTATCGTTAATGGTATGAGTCTGGAGGAATATGTGAAAGCCTGCGACAGTGAAGAAATTAATATCGAAAGATTTCAGACTACTTATTATAATGATGATTTTAATTTAGGTGAATATTATGATTCACTTAACCAAGAATCACAAGAGATGGTCGATGACCTTGCTGGAAAAATCCTCCAATAACAAAACTAATTCCCCTGACCAATTTGGTCAGGGGAATCTTTTTATGATATTATCCGATAAAAACAACCTCTGTATCAGTGAGCTTTGCAAAGAGAGCAATATCCTCTTTGGTAAGTGCTGTGGAAACAACAGCATGATGAGCACCACCTGCATAAATCCACCTTTCAGCACCCTCTGCGAAATCAGGAAGAATCTTCCACATAACTCTCGCGACAGGAAGCTTTGGCATTTCCTCGGGCTGTTTTGTAAGCTCAATATCAGCGCAAATGAGACGGAAATGAGTGCCCATATCAATCATGGAAACAGCAATACCCTTGCCCTGAATACCGTCAAACACAAGTCTTGCTGGGTCAGCCTTGCCACCAATACCAAGTGGATGCACCTGAATTTCAGGCTTTGAAGCTGCAAATACGGGGCTTACCTCAAGCATATGTGAAGCAAGTTCAAGCTCCTCACCCTCTGTTAAATCATAGGTATAATCTTCAAGGAATGCTGTTGCCCCATCTCTACCCTCTGCCATCTTGCAAAGAACAGCCATCAATGCGCTTGTCTTATAATCTCCTTCAGGTCCGAAGCCAATACCCTTTGACATCATCTCCTGAGATGCAAGACCGGGAAGCTGTTTGAGACCATGGAGATCTTCAAAGGTATCTGTGAAAGCACCGATATCATTTGCAGCAAAGAATTTTTCAAAAGCAATTATATATTTAACCTGCTCTTTAACGGCAGCAAGATTCTCGGTTGCCATTTCATATTTTAAAAGAAGCTCTTTAAGCTTTTCTTCAACTTCAACATCGGTCACGGCGTCAACCAAAGCAACAAAATCACCGATTCCGTAATAATTAACATTCCATCCAAAACGGATTTCACTCTCGACTCTGTCACCATCCGTAACAGCAACGTCACGCATATTGTTACCAAACATTGCAACCTTAAGGTTGTGTGAATAATTCATAGCACATGCAACATCGGCAAAACGCTGAATTCTCCTGAGTACGCCTTCATTTTTATAATAGCCTGCAACAACCTCACGATTTATGCCGAGACGAGTGCAAATAAAACCAAATTCTCTGTCACCATGCGCCGACTGATTAAGATTCATAAAATCCATATCAATGCTTTTATATGGTAACGCTCTGTTATACTGTGTATGTAAATGAAGAAGAGGTTTTGTGAGCACCTGAAGACCTTTAATCCACATTTTTGCCGGAGAAAAGGTGTGCATCCAGGTGATAACACCAACACAATCCTTATCTGCAGATGCTTCAATTAAAACATCCTCTGCTTCAACGCTGCTTCTTACCGTGGGTTTCCACACAATTTCAACCTTATTGATTTCCTTATCGAGGAAGGATACCATTTCCTTACTGTCTGTGGCAACCTGCTTCAAGGTTTCTTCTCCATATAAATCCTGACTGCCTGTTATAAAATAAAGCTTTTTCATAGAAAAACTCCTTAAAATTTAATAATTTGATTTTATCACAAGAAAAAACAAATAGCAAGAGAAAACACTTTCTTAAGTGCTTTCTCCTAGTTCAGGGATATATCATTAACCTTCTCAAGCATTGTTTGTGCCAATATGCCATATCCACCCGTTGGGTCATTTAAAAAAACATGGGTTACTGCACCAACCAACTTTCCATTCTGCACAATAGGGCTTCCGCTCATGCCCTGAATAATCCCACCTGTCTCATTTATCAGTTCATCATCGGTTATTTTAATTGTAAGATGTTTATTATCCTCTGCGTCTTCGTTTATTGATGTGATTGAAATCGAATACTCCCTTATAACACCATTTTCAATCGTGGTAAAAATACTAGCCTCACCAACCTTTATTTCTTTCGCAGAAGCAATCTCATACACGGTAGTCTGTCTTGGTGCCTGAAATTTCCCATAAACACCCAAATCACCGTTAAAAAGGACTTCACCTGTTTTATCGGATTCAAGATACCCACACAGTTCTCCTGCACAACCACTTTTACCTTTAACATATTCAACAATTGAAACATCTGTTGTTTCACCTTGTGATATAGGAATAACCTGCTTTGTGTCTATATCACAAACAGCATGTCCCAGTGCTGCAAAATAACCATCACGCATTGAAAAGGTCACCGTGCCGATACCTGCAGAGCTGTCCCTTATCCATATACCAGCTTTATATTTACCTTCGCTGACGGAATATGCAGTTGTAAAATCAAGATACACAACATCTTTTCCTCTTAGCACTGTGAGCTTCAGCGGTACGCCGTTGCTCTGCTCCATTATCTGCGAAACCTCTTTATTGGTTGTTACTCTTATTCCGTTTATTTCTTTTATTACATCTCCTATCTGAAGCCCCGCATTTCCCGCCGTGTCAACATCTCCGTTTTCCGTATCAACACTCTCAGTATCCACCACAACAACACCATCGGCATATAATTTCAAGCCAACAGGATAACCACCAAGAAGCACTTTGGTTGATTTAAAATCATTTTGCTCTTCACTTTCTTCGGGGGTATATATTCTATTAATTATATCCTCACTGAACTTATAAATTCTGCCTTTTACACCATCAATTTTCGCATCAGCCTCTGTGACACTAGTGCGATTAACAGACGAAAACGCAGCAAACATCAAAACTCCACTTAATAAAATGGATAATATTGATATCAAGATTTTTGTTTTTTTCATTCTCTCACCTCTTCACCATAAAATTAATTTGCACTGAAAAGGTGTTTTTATAAATGTCAAAATAAACAAAAATGGTGTTTGCAGCACAATGCTGCAAACACCATATTTTTTTGAAAATGAAATCAGATTGAGATTTCGTTTGCTATTCTGTAAAGCTCAAGATCAATTGATTTTTTCATATTGAGAGCTTCAATGATATCATAGTCAACAATCTGGTCGTGCTTCGTTGCAACAACTCTGTTACCGATATCCTGCTTGAGAAGCTGAACAGCATGGAAGCCCATCTTACTTGCAAGAACTCTGTCACGAACAGATGGAGAACCACCTCTCTGAACATGGCCAAGAACTGTTGCACGGCTTTCAACACCTGTTTTCTGCTCAATGTATTTTGCAAGAGAAGATGAATCAATTCCCTTAACGCCTTCAGCAACAACAATAACAAAGTGCTCCTTGCCTGTTTTCTGTGTTCTCTTCATTCTTTCAATGATGTATGAATCAATATCATAATCAACCTCAGGAATGAGAATACAAGTTGCTCCGACAGCAATACCGGCATTAAGAGCAAGATAACCTGCGTTTCTGCCCATTACCTCAACAACAGAGCATCTGTCATGAGATTCTGTTGTGTCACGGATTCTGTCAACCATATCCATAACAGTGTTGAGAGCAGTGTCATAACCGATTGTGTATTCACAAGATGCAATATCGTTGTCAATTGTGCCGGGAATACCTATACATGGAATACCCTTAAGAGTAAGAGCTCTTGCACCCTTGAATGTACCGTCACCACCAATTGTTACGATACCATCAAGACCGAATTCCTTACAAACCTCAACAGCCTTATCCTGAACCTCAGACTCAGCAAACTCAGGACAACGAGCTGAATAAAGCATTGTGCCACCACGGTGAATGATATCAGAAACTGTACGAAGATTCATTTCGTACATATCACCTTCGCAAAGACCTTTATAACCACGACGGATACCCATAACACGCATACCGCTTTCACAACCGCTTCTGACAACTGCACGGATTGCAGCGTTCATGCCCGGAGCGTCGCCACCACTTGTAAGAACACCAATTGTTTTCACTTTCTTGTACCTCCAAATAAAACATTAGTTATGTTTTGAAATCCTATGAATTATATCACACAAAAATTAATCAATCAAGAGAATTTAACAAAATAAGACAATTTAATACAATTTATTCTCTCACAACCACATTCTCATCACCTAAAATTGATTTCAATTCATTAATCATAGGTTTATTAACGGATGTAAGATAATCTCCACCAAGGAATTCATATTTCTTGGTATCTGCAAAATAAACATAAACAGATAGGTCACCTTCAAAAATAGATATCAGGTTTTTCACCTGCGCCAAGGCTGAAGAGGATGCAGAAGAAACTCTCAGGAAGAGACCCTTTCTTGTTGAAGCTTTATCATTCTTAACCTTGACCGTTTCGTTTACAGGAGATACCTCATCCTCCGATTTCGGAGCAATAGAAATTTTTTCTGCAATAAGCTTGATTTCATCATCCTTAACAGATATTCTGCCATCAACCACAATTATATTTCCTGAATAAAGAAGATTGCCGTATGCTGCAAAGATTTTTGGAAAAGCAATAATCTCAAGGTTACCATATAAATCTTCAGCAACAGTGAATGCCATTGTCTCATCACGCTTTGTAACCTTCTTTTTTGTGTTTTCAACAATACAAAGAAAGCTTACAAATTTGTTGTCAATCTCATTAGCTCTTTCAGCCTCAATAAGACTTTGAAGTTCAATGGTCTTAGGACAATTCAGCTTCTCACTCACTGCCCTGTACTCTTCAAGAGGATGTCCGGAAAAATACAAGCCTGCAACTTCCTTTTCAAAAGAAAGTCTTTCGTTCAGAGGCAGCTCTTCAAACCTTGCAAAAACAGGTTCACTTAAGGATTCCTCACCACCAAAGCTTGTGAACATATTAAGCTGTCCACCCGCATACATCTCATTTTCTTTTACGGAACTCTCAATTGCAAGCTCAATATTCTGAAGCATTTCCTTACGATTAAGGTCAAGTCCATCAAGGGCACCCGCTTTGATAAGGCATTCAAGCGCCCTTCTGTTGAGATGTTGGCCACACACACGCTTACAGAAATCCCAGAAGCTCTTAAATTGTCCGTCTGCAGTTCTGGAAGAAACAATTTTCTCAATCAACGCTCTGCCTATGTTTTTGACACCGAGCAAGGAAAAGGATACACCATCATCATAAAGAATGAATTCAGATGTGCTTCTATTCACATGAGGTGGATAAACTTTTATATTAAGACGGTTGCACTCGTTGATATATACAACTGTTTTAGTAACATCGCCTATAACACTTGTCAACAATGCAGCCATAAACTCTTTCGGATAATTCACTTTAAGATATGCAGTCTGATACGCAACAAGGCCATAAGCAGCAGTGTGACTTTTATTAAAGCCGTAAGACGCGAATGAAATCATGTCGGAGAAAATGTCATTTGCTGTTCCAGCATCAATTCCATTACGCACAGCTCCGTTGATAATATATTCACCCTTCTCATTCTTTAAACCGTGAATGAATATTTCTCTTTCACTCTCCATAACATCGCGCTTTTTCTTACTCATGGCGCGTCGTACTACATCCGCTCTTCCATAGGAATAGCCTGCCAATGTCCTGAAGACCTGCATAACCTGCTCCTGATAAACCATACAACCATTCGTCTCATCAAGAATTTCTTTGAGATGAGGTGAACGATAGCTGATTTTTTCGGGATTCTTTCTATTTTCAAGATAAGTTTTTATAAAAAACATCGGTCCCGGTCTGTAAAGTGCAATTGCAGCAGCGATATCAGAAAAGCACTCCGGCTTCATATTAACAATAAGATTTGTCATTCCACCGCTTTCGCACTGAAAAATCCCGACCGTGTTGCCCTTGGACATTTCAGCAAAAACCTTTTTACAATCAAGCGGTATCACAGAAATATCAAAATCAGGCTCTGTTTTATGAATATATCTTACAGCGTCGTTTATAACAGTGAGGGTGCGAAGACCGAGGAAATCCATTTTCAGGAGTCCGAGCTGTTCAATTTCTGTCATTGTGAACTGTGTAACCGTCTGATCACCATTTTTCGCAAGAGGAACATAGCTTGAAACGTCTTCGCGGGTTATAACAACACCTGCAGCATGAGTGGATGCATGGCGAGGCATTCCCTCAAGTTTAACAGCTGTGTCAATAAGCTTTTTAATATTCTCATCACTATTGTAAAGTGATTTCAAATCGTTGTTTCTTTCAAGGGCATCCCGAATATCTCTGTAATCCCTTGTGAGCTGCTTTGCAACAACATCACCCGTGCTGTAAGGAAGCCCCAAAGCCCTTGCAACATCACGAACTGCAGCCTTCGCCTGCATTGTTCCGAAGGTTACAATCTGTGCCACTCTGTCATTTCCGTACTTTCGGGTAACATAATCAATAACCTCTCCGCGTCTTTCATAACAGAAATCAATATCAATATCGGGCATACTTACTCTTTCCGGATTAAGAAAACGCTCGAAAAGGAGATTGTTTTGTATAGGGTCAATACCTGTGATGCCTAAAGCATAGGCACAAAGGCTGCCTGCCGCAGAGCCTCTGCCGGGGCCAACAGGTATCCCTTTTGATTTCGCGAATTTAATGAAATCAGCAACAATAAGGAAATAATCATTGAAGCCCATTTCATCAATAACAGAAAGCTCATATTTAAGGCGATTAAGATAATCTGAGGGAATGTCTCCCATAAGCAACTCAAGACCTCTGATACATTCTTTTTCAAGAAATGCCTTGTGGTCATCTGTGGGCGCATCAAAAAGAGGAAGCTTTGTGACACCAAACTCAAAATCAAAATTACATTGCTCTGCTATGATCTGGGTATTAGATATCGCATCGGGATATGACGAGAAGGCTTGTAACATCTCATCGGCTGACTTAAGATAAAACTCATCATTTTCAAAGGCAAGAGCATTACTTTCACCAACAACCTTGTTTGTCTGAATGGCAATCAGAACATTTTGTGTTTCTGAATCAGATTTTTCAATATAGTGAACATCGTTTGTGGCAACAATCGGGATATCAAGTTCTCTGCTGATATCAATAATACCATCTAAAACCTCTCGCTCTTCAACCATGCCGTGATTCTGGACCTCGAGATAATAGTTACCTTCACCAAAAACAGATTTGTACCAAAGAGCAACCTCTCTTGCTTCCTCTGTTTTACGCTGAATAATGCACTGAGCAACCTCACCAAAAAGGCAGCCCGAAAGCGCAATAAGGCCCTCATGGTGCTTTTCAAGAAGCTCTCTGTCAACTCGAGGCTTGGTATAAAAGCCATCCACCCAGGCACTTGAAACAAGCTTTATGAGGTTTTTATAGCCTGTTTCATTCTTACAAAGCAAAATAAGATGATAGCGCTGACTATCCACCCCGTGCACCTTATCAAATCTGCTGCGTGGAGCAACATACACCTCGCAACCAATAATAGGCTTGATACCCTGCGCCTTACACTCTTTATAAAAAGCAACAGCGCCATACAAAACACCGTGATCGGTTATGGCAAGGTTCTTGTGACCTGAATTTTTGGCATAGGAAACCAACTCCCCGATGCGACAAGCGCCATCGAGAAGGCTATATTCCGTGTGAACATGAAGGTGGGTAAACTCAGCCATAAACTTTATTTCTGCCCATAATAGGCATCCTTACCGTGTTTTCTGAAATAGTGCTTATCTGAAAGATAACCAGCAATCTCAGAAACACCTGATTTTAATATTTCTGTTTTCATCGCCATTTCAGCAACAATCTCAAGAACTGCAGCATTGTGCACAGCATCACTTGCACTTTTACCAAAAACAAATGGCGCGTGGGAACGGACAAGCACTGCAGGTGTTGAATCAACACTCAAATCATTTTCGCGAAAATGTGCAACAATCACTTTACCGGTGTTAAGCTCATACTCAGATTTAACCTCTGCCTCTGAAAGTGCTCTTGCACATGGAACAGCAGTATATGAAAAATCAGCATGTGTTGTTCCATAGGCAGGTATATCTCTGCCTGCCTGAGCGAAAGCCGAGGCATTTACAGAATGTGTGTGAACAACCGCATTAAGCTCATTAAACTCTTTATAAAGAATAAAGTGTGTGGGAGTGTCTGAGGATGGATTGTAATCACCCTCAACAACGCTTCCGTCATCAAGAGAAACGATAACAATTTTTTCAGGAGTAAGCTCACTGTAAGCTACACCTGAGGGTTTTATGGCAAACACACCTTTTTCACGGTCAACCTGAGACACATTTCCCCATGTAAAGGGAGCAAGACCGTGTGCATGAAGCTCTTTATTGGCTTCACAAACCTTAATTTTTAACTGTTCAAACATAAAATCACCTTAATTAATTATTACTCAAATTATATATCCTCACCACATATTTTGTCAATCTCATTAAATTTAATAAATAATTAATGACTTTTAACAATTTATGTGTTATAGTTAATCAGTATAAACTTTTCAAACGCGAAAGGATGACTCCAAATGAAAAAAGCTGCACGGTTATCAACAGCAATTGCCCTCACCCTCGCAATAATTATTTGCTTCTCAAGCTGTGGAATTGTAGATTTCACACGCTCACTTGTAAGTGATGGTACTGATGTGACAGCAAATCTTTCAGATAACACAACAAACCCATATATCCCCGGATATTCTGAAAGCCACACTCAGAATGCTCAGGTAGGCGCAACACAGCCTTCAACACAGCCTCCGGCATCAACAGTTCCATCAAACGGAAAAAAACCACAAACAACAAAGCCCGGCACAACTACTCCTGCAACATTTGAACCAACAACAAGCAAGCCTAACACAGGCATCAAGGAAGAACCTGTTAAAGATATTCAGGATTTACTTTTTGCGACAGATCCGAACACAGCAAGCGAGGTTCTAACCAAAGCAGGCTTCGCCTACGATGAAGAGCAGGGCATATTCTACACCCCACTCTATCCATGGCAGAGATACTTCGGCTACAATGTGGGTTTTGACGTTGCAGCACCTCTCACAGGTATGATTTTTGATACAAAGAGAATAGAATTTGAATATGAAGGTAAAGAGTGGATGGTGCAGCTCTGGAAGGGTCAATACGGTATAACAGCAGGCGCTGAAATCGGTCTTTACAACAGAGATCCTGACAAGGTTATGCAATATGATTGTGCAGACGATGAAGATCTTATTGAAATGCAGTTTGATTTCTACAACCAGGGTCAGTATGTATTTTCAAGAGGACCCGAGAAGCACTGGTGGCTTACGGGCTTCAAGGTTTTCCACATGGGTATTCCCTTCACGATCACAATGGATATGACACTCAAATTCACTGATAACGCAATGGCAACAGCATTCCTCAACTCACTCAAAAAACAACAGAATACAGATATTCTTAATCCTATCAAATACAAGAGAACAGGCTCAACAATACGAATCATCTGGGGTTCAGTACCTCCGGGAGTTTCGATATAACTTTGGAGATTGAAAATGAATAAAACAAAATTTGCAGTAATTGCAGACCCTCACTATTATTCTGAAAAGCTGGGATGCTCAGGTTCCGCCTATGAAAGACGAGCAGGCTCTGACCAGAAAATGCTTGCTCCATCAAGAGGAACTGTTCTGGCAGCTTTTGAAGAGATTAAAAAATCAGGTGCGCAGTTTCTTATGATTGCAGGTGACCTATCAAATGATGGTGAACGCTGTTCCCATGAGGAAATGCGAGAAATTCTTTATGAATTCAAAAAAACAATGCCCGTCTATGTTATCACAGCAACTCACGATTGGTGCTGTGACGGCAACCCGAGAAGATACGATGGAGACAACATTTACAATGATGTTGACACAATTCCGCCTGAGGAGCTTCATGAATTTTACAAGGATTTCGGCTTGGATGATGCAATTGCAGAATTCCACACACACCAGGACAAGGTATCCTATGTTGTGCGCCCTTGCGAGGGATTAACAGTATTCTGCCTTGATGATGACCAGAACGGTGAAGGTGGCTCGGGTTATTCCGAAGAGCACTTCCAATGGATAACAGAGCAGACTGAAAACGCCAAGAAGCGCGGAGATATTGTTCTCGGCATGCAGCACCATCACCTGCACCTGACAGAGTTTGACAGGGTTATTAACGGAAGAGGCTCTGTTGAATACAGAGAAAGGCTGTGTAAAAGATTTGCCGATATTGGCTTCCCTGTTATGTTCACGGGTCACTCTCACATGCAGCACCTGAGAAAAATTGAATCTGATAATGGTAATCCGTTTTATGAAATGAACGTTGGCTCAATAAGTGGCTACCCTGCCCCTATTGTTTATGTGGAAGCAGACGAAACAGGTCTTGATATAAAAACCGAGCACCTTCAGAGCTTTACATATAATGGCGAAACATTCACAAACGATTACCTCAAGGCTCACGCCACAAGACTTTTCACAAAGGTTATTGATGCAGCTGTAAAGAACGAAAAGAGAGACTTTTCAGCATTGGTTGCCTGCCTTGGAATCAACGAAGAAAAGGCAAACAAAATCTGGATTATTGCAAAACCTGCATTAAAGTGGCTTGACAAGCTCACTGTGAAAAAGGCAGCAAGAATAATGAATTTCTTCTCCTTCGGCAAGGCAATTGATAAGAGTGCTGCAAGAGAAATCGGAAGCCACAAGGTAATGGATATTGTTTACAGCACCTTTCACTCAATCCTCGACGGCTCACTCACGAAGCACGAGGAAGGCTCTGCATATTACACAGTCTTCACTCAGGCCATGGCTTTCCCATACAGATTTGTTAAGAAGCTGAAAATCAAAAACAGTGGTCTTATAAGAACATTGAACCATGTCAAAAATGCTGCACCGGAGCTTATGACCGGTGGACCTCTTGACAACAACAATTATTTTATTGAGCTTTGATTATATTAAAAACCCCTCACAGATTTATAAATCTGTGAGGGGTTTATTATGGGATAAATTAATTTTGATGCACTACACCGTTGGCACGGTGAAAACAGAGAAAATCTTTTGCAGGAGGTTCATGATTAATGCGAAAATGCTTTCAAAGTTAAGAAGCTGGGTGTTGGAAGATGAAGGATTATTGACA
>JAFODQ010000027.1 GCA_017380615.1 Clostridia bacterium
AGCTTTCAAAATACACAGTGGTGTTATCAATCATATCTGCAACAGCGCGTTTTACCTGCGCAAGAGAATGACTGTTTTGTTCAAAAGAAAATGCTTTAAATTCCATCTTCACACCTCGTATCAATATAAGTAGAATTTTTTATCGTTTTTATAAGGGTTGCTGTTCGGGTTGTCATAGTAGCTGTCGGGATACTTGACGGGTGTTGATTTATAATCTGCAAAAGCAGTGTCAACTACCGGGTTTTCACCTTTACGGACCATTCTTGCAATTACAAGAAGACGGGCGTCGTCATATTCATAGGTGCAGGTGCAAAGTGTGAGCAGCCTGTCTGTGGGTAAAACATCAACGCCTGTTTCGTAAAGCTTGCGTTTCTCCAGCTCTCCGATATATTCCTCATAGCAAAGGTCGGAGCAGTGGTTGAAGGTGAAATCAAAGAAATATCCGTTGTCGCTTTCTGTTGAGCCGTTTGTGATAACAACAGCACAGATTTTCCAATAATTTTTCTCATAAAGAGAATCAAACTGGATAATGGGATGCTTCTTGAAATATTCAAGATTTTTGTAGTTAAGAAGGTCGGCAAAACGGGAGCCGTCGTGCATATTGTGACCGTAAAGAAGAGTGTTACGGTCAAAGGGCTGAAAGCTGTTTTTATATGATGCATATATTGCACCGTAGCTTGTTGCTTTTCCGTAGAAATCGTGGTTAAGATAATATTTGTTGTTATCTGCCTGCACAACGGGAGAGTCGATTTTTGTTCCGTCTATTTTTATATACCCGACAGTTTGTGGATTCTGCGCATAGTACAGAGCGTAATCCACGAGAATTCTTGCGGGGAATTTCACATTTATTAAATCGGGATATTTCTTATAGAGATATTCCCATTTCTGCTCATCTGTCATATTATCGAGCTTTTCAATAACATCACTTGGAAGTGAAGCTTCTTCGTGGCGTTTCTCTTCCTGCCTTAAAACAAGAAATCTCTCAATTCCTCTTTTTCCCAGAAAGAGAGAGGAAACAAGAATTGAAACAATCAGCACGAGAGACACAAGGTTAAGTGCTGTTTTTTTCAACTTCTTTTTTTTGAAAGCTTTTGTGACAGTAAGCTTCTTTGTTTCATCGGCACGGATAACGGTTTCTTCCGAACCGCTGAAATATACATACCGAGAATCTGTTTTTTTGCTCATTAAAAATCACCTGTGGATGATAAAAGATTAAGTGCAGTTTCTAAAGCTGAAAGTCTGTTGTTGAGTCTTACATCCTCAGTGAAGGTGTTGTGTAAATCAACAACCTTTATGGTGTCACCATAGGAAACAGCAACATAGATAAGACCAACAGGCTTGCTTGTGTTGTCTGAGAGGGGACCTGCAATCCCTGTGATGCCCACGCCGATGTCCGTATCCATAGCCTTACGGACACCCTGTGCCATCTGCATGGCAGTGGAATAGCTTACAGCACCGTCTGTGCGAAGGGTATCCTCGCTGACGCCGAGAAGCTTTATTTTGATTTCATTTGAATATGAACAGATGCCACCCTTATAAACAGACGAAGCTCCGCTGACATCTGTGATGAGCTTACTAAGCCAGCCACCTGTGCAGGATTCTGCAACAGCCAGTGTTTTTTGTTGCATTGTGAGTCTCTTTACAACGTTTTCTGCCAGGAGGAGTAATTTGTTTTCATTCATCCTGAACACCCTCTGCTGTGATGCAGATTCTCTTTATGCCATCAAAGGCGCGCTGACAAAGTCCGTCAATATCAAGAGCCTTTTCAGCTTCTTCAACAGTGTGGATATCGGGCTTTGTTTTAGGATGTCTGGGTGTAAATACAGTGCAGCAATCCTCAAAAGGCTGAATTGAAATATCAAAGGTTTCAATCTTTCTTGAAATGGCAATAATTTCCTGCTTATCCATTCCCACGCAAGGACGGAAAACGGGATATTCTGCAACAGCATCTGTGCAGCCGATAGCAAGAAGAGTCTGGCTTGCAACCTGCGCAACGCTTTCACCTGTGATGTGAGCGTGGCAATCTGTTGAATCTGCAAGCATATTTGAAAGGCGCATCATAAATCTGCGCATAATGATTGTGAAAAGCTCTTCGGGGCAATTCTCACGAATCATTTCCTGAATCTCGGTGAAAGGCACAGTGTGAAGATAAATTCTTCCGCTGTAACGGGCAACCTTTGTGAGAAGATCGTGGACCTTCTGCTCGGAGCGAAGAGAAGTGTATGGTGGAGATGCGAAGTGAATGCCCACGAGCTGAAGACCTCTCTTTGCCATCATATATGCAGCAACAGGGCTATCAATTCCACCTGAAATGAGAAGCAATGCTCTTCCCGATGAGCCACAGGGCATACCACCTGCACCCTTGAGCTGGTTGCCTCGGATATATGCCTTTTCACGGATTTCAACTGTGACGGTTATGTCAGGGTTTTTAACATCAACAGTAAGGTGGGGAAAGCTTTCAAGCAGTTTTTCACCAACGATTGCCGAAATTTCGGGAGATTTAAGAGGGAATTTTTTATCTGAACGCTTTGCTTCAACCTTGAAGGTCTTTGCGTTTTCCAGCTGCTCTTCAAGATATACAGGTGCTATTTCCAGGATTTGGTCCATATCCTTTTCAGCAACAGCGGCACGGGAATAGCCTGCAATACCGAAAACTCTTGAGATTTCATCCACAGCACTGTCGATATCTGCATATTCGTCTTTAGGAGTAACGATTATTGTTGATTGAGATTTTTTGATTTCGAAATTGCCGAATTTTTTTATTCTCTGACGGATATTTTTGCAAAGCATATCCTCAAAGGTGGAGCGATTAAGTCCCTTAAGGGCAATTTCACCATCTTTTATAAGAATGATTTCATTCATAAACGGATTAGGTTCCTTTCTTGCCGTATTTGTCTGCGGCTTCTCTTATTGCTGAAATGAGCATATCTGCTTCTTCCTCTGTGTTGTAGCGAGAAAAGCTGATACGAACAGCACTGTCTATTACCTGAGGGGGAAGACCCATAGCAGTGAGCACGGGGCTTCTGTGACCCATCTTGCAGGCAGAGCCTGCTGAAATTGCGATTCCCTTATCGCTCATGAAGTTAACTGTTGGCTGACTTGGGAGACCAAGAATGGAAATGTTGAGAATGTATGGAATTGCATTCTCGGGAGAGTTGATTGTTACACATCCGATATCCTTGATTCCGTCAACAACCTTGTCACGGAGCTTCTGCACATGATCAAGGTGGGATTTTATGTCCATTGCCTCTTCTGCAGCAGCACCGAAGGATAATATGGCAGGTGTTGCCTCTGTGCCTGAGTGAAGGCCCTTTTCCTGACCACCACCTAAAATGTATGGCTTGATAAGGTTGGGTGTTTTGAGATATATTCCGCCAACACCCTTAAGAGCATGGATTTTGTGACCGCTTACTGTGATTATATCAGCATCCACTGTTTTTGGTGAGACCAAAATTTTGGAAAGAGCCTGAACACAGTCGGAGTGGATGAGTGCCGGGGAGTCTGCCCGTTTAATTGCACGCCTTATGGTGTTTACCGGAAGAAGAGAGCCGACCTCGTTGTTGACTGCCATAAGTGAAATAAGGATGGTGTTTTTATCAATGGCACTGAGGAGCTCATCCTCATTAATTTTGCCTGTGCAGTCAGGCATGAGCCTTACAATCTCAAAGCCTGAAGCTTCAAGCTGCTTTATGGGCTCACCCACGCTGGGGTGTTCAATTGCAGTTGTAATGATTTTGTTTCCCTGACGCCTGAGTTTTTCGCACACACCGAAAATCGCAGTGTTGTTTGCAGTTGTGCCCGAAGAGGTGAAAAAGAAATTGTCCTCAGGCACTCTCAGGAGAGAGGAAACCTGTTTTCTTGCTTTGCGAAGAAGTGCGGCCGCATCACTGCCTGCCTGATGAAGGGAGGAGGGGTTTCCCCAATATTCGGTTATAGCCTTTTGTGCCATAAGCACTGCTGTCTCGCAGGGCCTTGTTGTGGCACTATTATCGAAATATGCCTTCAAATAAACACTACTTTCTGCATTTTAATCTACAATCGCTTTATTATACAATATTATTGTGGTTTTTGTAAATGGGTTTAATGTATAAAATGTTGAATAATCTGTTAATTTTGTGTGAAAAATGATAATAAAAACGCTGAAGGAGAATTATATGAAATTAACAGGACGAAAAGCTGTAAGAATTATCAGCTATTTAACAGCAATTGTGCTTGTGCTCGGCATATGGGCAGGTGTTAGCACCTTTAACCTTACAGTGGCTCAAAGAGAGATAAAAAGAAGCAATGAAAGAGCACTGACACAGCTTGGAACATATCTTGACGATATAAGCCTGAATCTGCAGAAATGCACATATTCCCGAAGCAAGGATATGCTTTCCGATGTTTCAACAAAGCTGTGGCGTTCAAGTGCTTCTGCCAAGGAAAGCCTTTCGGAAATCACAGACGGAAACACAGAGGTTTCAGGTGTTTACAAATTTCTTTCTCAGGTGGGAGAATATACCTTGTCTCTCAATGAAAGACTTGCAAATGGCGAAAAGCTCACAGAAGATGAGAAGAAGAATCTTAATGCATTGCTGAAATATTCCAAAGAGCTTTCCCAGGGTGTGAATGAGCTTATCTCGCAGGAAGAGGATGGTCTTCTGGATTTCGAAGAAATCAAATCCACTCTTCGTGATGATGGCAGAGCTGCCGTATATCTCGGGAAGGAGCTCAATGATGCAAATCAATCCCTTAACGATTATCCCACATTGATTTACGATGGTCCATTTTCAGACCATATCAATAACAAAAAATCTGCTCTCACGGAGAATCTTGAAAAGGTAACACAAGCCCAGGCGCAGCGAAAGGCAGAGGCCTTTATAGGAAAGGGTGAGGGTGCTTTGCAGCCTCTTTCAAAAACAGAAAATAATTTAAGCACCTTTAATTTTTACAATGGTGATTGCACGGTCAGTGTTACTCAGAAGGGTGGAATTGTGTGTTATATGCTTACAAGCTACTATGCCTCTGAAATCAGGCTGTCACAAAAGCAAGCAATCGAAAGGGCAACAGAGTTTCTTAACAGTAAGGGCTACAAAAAAATCAAGGAAAGCTATTATTCAACAACCGATGGTATATGCACCATAAATTTTGCCTATTATGAAAACGGAATAACCTATTACACTGATCTTATCAAGGTCAGCGTTGCTCTTGATGATGGTCAGGTTACAGCCTTTGATGCTACGGGATACCTTATGAATCACACACAAAGAAAAATTCCCGGAAATATAAAATACAGCCAGGAGAAGGCGAGGCAGCTTCTAAAAAAGGAGCTCAAGGTGATTTCAAGCAAGGCTGTTTTTATCCCCACGGAATGGGAAACAGAGGTTTATGCATATGAATACCACTGCAAAGCTCCGGATGGTAACGAGATTCTCGTTTATATTGACCCGGTGACAGGAAATGAAACAGATATTCTCATTCTTCTTTATTCGGACGGGGGAGTGCTTACAAAATAAGAATGTTTCGATTAATAATGGGAAAACTCATTATGGAGAATGCTCCGGAAAGGTCGTGAGAAAATGAAAAAAATCATTGCAATTGTTTCGGCTGTTGTGCTTGTTGGCTGTCTTGCACTTGTTTTAACAGGCTGTGGTGCCAAGGATGAAGAGGTTCTTACAACCCTTACCACCACAACAACATCACCTGCAACCACCGAAATAAGAAATGACGGTATGGTAACAGATGAATCCGTCCCGGGTGATAATGGTGTTATCGGCGATATTGTAACGGATATCTCTGAAGGCGTGTCCGACATGGTAACAGATGTGTCCCAGGATATGAGAAACATGAGAAATGCCATGAGATAAGAGAAAACATCCTTCACGGAAGTGAAGGATGTTTTTGATTACTTGATTGTTACAGTCTGTTTTGAAAGCTCTGTACCATCTGCTGTGGAGAGTGAGAACTCAACAGTGTAGTTTGAAATGCTTGTTTTCGGATACATCAAAGCGTATGTGTTATCAGCCTTTGTGAGAGTGATTGTCTTTCTCTCTGTGTAGCCAACAGATGTGGTGAATTTTGCTGTGAGCTTCTTACCATAAAGCTCAGGGTCGCTTACTGTAATGTGGAAATAGATTGGCTTTGACTTATCAACCTCTGTAAGGTCTGTTGCTGTGTCACCCTTTTCGTAGTTGATGCAGGTGCTCACGCCCCCTACAACAGCATTTTCACCAAGTATTTTGCGTCTGAGAGCAACACTGTCAAGGTATCTTGCTTCAATAAGATCTTTGAGGTATGCAATTGTTGTGTTATCATCCTTTGAAGGATGATCGCTTACATATTTATACTTTGCATCAAGAATCTTTGTTTTGCTTTCGGAATAATCACCCAGTGCGGTGAATATGTCGATTGCTGTTGCATATTCCTTTGCATCTATATAGGAAATGCCCTTCTGATAGTCGCATTCCTTAGACTTTTCTTTACTGTCAAGATAATCGGGGATTGATTCGAAAAGCTTCTTGGCTTCATCAAATTTTCCACCGTCAAGCATTGCAAGGGCAATGTTATATGTGCAGGAAGATGCTTTTGCCATAGAGTCCTCGTAATTACCGAGCTCTGTGTAGATTTTCTTTGCTTCGTTGTAGTTTTCCTGTGCCTCAAGCTGTGAAGCGAGGTTGTATTTTGCAAGCTTGAGCTTTTCGGCAGAATCCTCGTAGTCACCAAGCTCTGCATAAACATCCACAGCAAGCTCATATTCTTTATTGCTCATGTGCTCGGCTGCTTGGTTATAGTTGCTTTCGTTGATTTTTTCAGGAATAACTGTGAAGCAGATTATTGCAATGATGCCTGCGAGAATGAGGAAGGCTGCAATGAAAGGTCCATAGCTCTTTTTGTGCGTTCTTCCTTTTACCTTGGCATCTTCTATTTTAACTATTTCAGGAGCCACATCAACATTTTCGAATTTCTGAGGAGCGTCTTCTGTTTCCTGTTCTTCTATCGGAATTTCGGTTGCAGCAGTATCTGAAGCTCCTTGTTCGTCTGAAGATTCTTCAGCTGCAATTTCTTCAACCACAGCTTCAGTTTCTTCCTGAGTTTCTTCGGTTCCCTCGGAGATTTCAGTTTCTTCAGTAGCTTCAATCTCAATTATTTCTTCGGCTGCTTCTTCAGTTTTTTCTTCAACAGTGTTAAATTTGAGTGTGTCATCAGCCGGCATGTTGATCACAGCAGTTGTGTGTATCTCCGTTTCCTCTTCGGTTGATATTTCTGTCTCTTCGGCACTTTCGCAAAGAGCCTCTGTCACATTTTCCGTAGTTGATGAGATATCTTCAATTTCAGCTTCCTGCTCTTGCGCTGCCTCGGGCTCTGAAGCAATGATTACAACGGTTTCTGCTTGTGTCTGGAATTCCTCGTCGCTGTCTTTAAGGCTTTCCTGGAAGAAGTCAATGCTTGCTGCCTTAAGCTTGTCGCCGATGGTAGAGGTACCCTTTATGGTGTAATACTGACCTTCTTCAAGAAGCTGAGCAAGCTCTGTGAATTTCTTTGCACTTTCGTCAAGGAATAGATATTTTGCTCTGTTCTTTTTGAAGAACATAACAATACAACGATAGTATATTTCGAGATTTTTGATGTCGGTGGAAAGAATACCTGTAAAAACAGTGTGTGATGCAATGTTTTCTGTGATTTTGTTGAATTTCATGTCGCCCACCTGAGTTGCAAGCTCAGGCTCAACAAGAAAGCACTCGGAGAATTTTGCGCTGATTTTAAGAGCAGACCTGTCATTGAATTCGTTAACAATTGCATTGAGTCTTACTCTGAAGGCTTTTGCATCATTCTGCAGGTTGATTATTGTGGAAACTTCCTTTTTGATTTTTTCTGCATCTGCATCGGCAAAAAGATAGATGTGTGCTTGTGCCACAGCCTTCTCGAGCTTTTCAGCTTCATCGTTGGCAATGGCAACATACTGTGGGAAAAGCTCATCCGGAAGGTCTGCGAGAGCCTCCATAAGCTTTGTGTAAATTTCATTTAATGAAAGTGTGTCTTCGTCGAAGCAGAAGCCGTCTGCGAGTGCCTTGTAGAAGATGGCACGGGCATCTGCACCGTTTTTGACAATGAATTTCATAAGGCAATCGTTTGCCTTGTCATAGTCGCTTTCATTATAGTACTGAATGCCCAGGAAGAGGTTTTCATTTTCTTCCTCAAAGCTGCTGCTGCAGGATGGGCATACAAGGCAATTATCCTTGTTTTCAAGATAAGCATCTTTACAATTGGGACAAATAATTCTGATCATATTTTCCACCTTTTATCCTTTTTGGTGCATTGCATCAATCCATACATATTGTATAATAACACAAAACAACTGTCTTTTTCAACAATTTCTTGAAAAAAACAGTTGTTTGATTGTTTTTAAAGCATTTATTTTATCTCGTTTTCCTTTTTATCCACAGCTCGCATATATTCACGCCTTTAACGGGCTCGCTGATGCACAGCTCTAATGCACCGTTATTAAAAACAGCAGCGGGCAGTGTGTAGGAGGCACTTCTGAAGCCTTCGGTGAGAGCGATTTTATCGAAATCTTTATTATTTTCTCCACCAAAGGGCGCACCCTTATAAATGATGTGACCGTTTGCAGAAACAGTGTGCTCTGTCAGGCTTTCGTCTGCATTATCCTTATAAACAACGGTGAGGGTGTAGTCGCAATCGGGGAGGAAGCCACCGAATCGTGCTTCAAAGGTGAAATGGTCATAAATCTTTGTCATGGACATAGGAAGGGGCGTCTCTTTCGTGTATGGTCTGTCTCCTTGAATATCCATATAAAATTCGCCATTCTGCTTTACACCAAGAGTGTCAAGATTGTGAAGGGCAACAGAATAATGCACCTCATCGGTATCGGTTTTATTTCTGTTGATGAGGGTGCTTATGAAAGTCTTCTGTTCGTCTGAGGACAGGTTTTTTGCTGCTTTGAGCTTTGAGATGAGGAAGGCACGGTCGGACACATTGTTATCAATTGTGTCAAGAGTTGCACCTCTCTCCCAGCCATCTGCACAGTAGTGCTCCACATCAAGCTGAATTCCGATAAGATTGAAAAGATGCTCTGCAGTAGTGTCAATTTCATTGCGAAGCTTATAATAATTCTTATCATAAGGCGCCTCCAGAATTTCAAGGGCAGAGGAAGCATTACAGCATTCAAGAGCATTTAAAGCCTTGCTGCAAGCATAATTATCGGTAAGCCTTCTCGTCTTTACGATTTTATCGCAGCAGCCCCTGAAATATAAGAGCATAAATCTCCAGTTATCATAAAGCTTTGGGTTTTCTTGGAGAAGGGCGCAAAGCTTTAAGTGAACAATATCTATGCAAGGGTTTTCAACAGGGTCACCCTGCCAGCTTTTTTCAAGAAGGAAGATGATATCGGCAAGCTCCTCTTCATCTACCCCGTAAATAAAGAAACGGGCATAATCAAGAATTGCCTCACGCAGGTCTGCATCCTTATCCCACTCAAGGACACTCCACACAGCCTTGTTCAAATCATCGTGCACGCCCTCGGAATAACTGACTCCACCGATGGTGTAAGGTGCAAAAATACGGTAAAGAGTGCGAAGCTCCGTGGGTCTCGGATTTACGCTTTCTCTTGAAAGTGTGTTACAGAAGGCAAAGTGCCAGTCATCCTGCCGGAAATTAACAGGATATTCGCAACGAAGGTTGTGAGTTATATCGGGATAAAATCTCATTGGGTAACAAGCTGGGATTTTCTCTCTGAGCTGATGAATAGGGTAAGCATGGTTAGGTCCCATAATTACACAATCAAATTCCTTGGGTTGGCTTTCAAGCTCCTTTATGAAGATTTCACCCCAATCGTGGTGTTGATGAGGTGCCTGTGCGGAAATGTGCATTTCGCCATGTGGGTGGTGCTTCTTATATATCCTTGAAATCAGCTTGCATCTTTCAATAAAAGCATCTGCCTGCAGATTTCCGGGGTCACCACCCGGTATAAAGCAATAATCAAGCCTCTGCATTTTTGAATATAGCTGTTCTCTTTCCTGAAGTGCCTCTTCAACGGTTTGGTGGTCATCGTTGGCATGCCAGATGGAAACATCCATATCCACCTCATCTGCAAGGCGTGAGGCTTCAATGAGGAATTCCTCCTGCTCATATTTCATGAGTCTGTTTCGGAATTCACCCTTGCCGTGTGAGCCATTGTGCTCAATGATGTTTGCGCCGAAAGCCATCATATCAAGCTGATATCTGAAGTATTGGTCATAATCCCAGGCATCGTAGGTGTTAGGTGTGGTGCGATAGCCGATCTGGTGACCTCTCAGCTTCTTCTGAGGAGAGTGAGTGCCGTTAATGGGTTGAGTCAGGCAGATGCGCTCTCCCATAAACGTTGTTTTCCTCAGAAAAAGAGAATAACCGAAAATAATGCCTCTTATGGTGGTTGCCTTGATGCAGAAGCCCATTTCGGTTTCATCTATTATAAATGTATCTTTATTATCAATTGAAGAATCTGTGCAGAAAACGAAGTGTGCATCATCCTCAAAGGAGGCAGATTCGGGAGAAACACCTGTTCTTGCTTCCCATTCCATTGAGAAAAGCTGTGCAGCCTTCTGTTCAGCAGGGGATGAAGCAAAAATTGAAATTTCGGCAGGAAAGATTTTCATAACATCAACCTCTCTTGGAGTTTGAAAATATTTTACCATATTGAACAGTTTTCTTCAATAATGTAAGATAATATCTTGAAATTTTTTTGAGCAGTGATAAAATATAATCATTGCTATAATTTGGAGGATATATATGAATTTACATACTATAAAGTGGTTTGCAAAATTCTTTACATCTCTTGTTGAACGAAATGGAAGACTCAAAGAGGTTCAGCAGATGAAAAGAAATATGAGCTGGCATGAATACAGACCCACAGTTGATAAGGAGATTAAGGATTGGCTGCGTCCCCTTATTGATATGGCAGGGGTGGATTTTGTTGTGTCAGGTCAGGAAAAAGTTCCCCGTGGTGTACCGGTTATTTACACACCTAACCATGCGAGTGCATTTGATATTCCCGCAATCGTACTCACAGCACCAGATTCACCGATTTTTATGGCGAAGAAGGAGCTTGGTCAGATACCGTTCCTCAAATCCTGGATGGATGCTGTTGATTGCGTTTTTGTTGACCGGGCAAACAAGCAGAGTGCCCACTCATCTTTGCAGAATGCAATTGATGCTGTGAGAGATGGAAGAAGCCTTGTAATATTCCCTGAAGGCACGCGCTCCAAGGATGGGGAGCTTGGTCAGTTCCGTGGTGGTGCCATGAAAATTGCAATGGAAACAGGTGCCACAATTGTTCCCGTGCTTCTTGAGGGCACAAGAGCAAGGCTTGAGGAAACAGGAAATGTTACAGCAGGCACTGTTTATGTAACATATCTCGACCCTATTGAAACCACGGGGCTTACAAAGGATGATTTCTTTGCAATGCCACAGCAGCTTCGCGCATTGTTACAAAATGAAAGAGATAAGCAGAAGGCAGTTCTTTCAAGGGAAATCAAGGCTGATATAGTGGAATAATATATTATAATAATCATATATATAAATCCCATCGGAATATGATGGGATTTTTTTGTTACCAAAAAACTTGACAAATGTAACAAAATGTAGTATACTCCCCGAAGTGGTTACAAATTGTAATTATTTACGGAGGAATTTATGACAAAACGATTACTATCTTTGGTTTTGGCAGTCATTCTTACATTTAGTATTACAGCGATTTTAACACCCGAGGCTCAGGCATCATCGATAAATGCCTTTTATGACAGACAGAAATCCCTTAATTATGCCTCAAAGCATTGGAATGACGGTAAAGGTCTTTGTGCAGAATTTGTGTCAGATTGCCTTAAAGCAGGTGGTCTCACAGAAAGCTACCAGACAAGAGTGTGCAACCTTTACGACGCCTTGTTAAAGAACAACTACGGAACATCATATAAGCTCAAAATTACAAACAGCTCCATCAAGGAATCAGAAAATGAGGGTAAGCTTAAAGCCGGCGACCCAATCTTCTATTATTGCAAGGTGTGTGAAGAATTCACCCATGTTTCTCTTTGCAATGGCTTTAATTCAGACGGATATGCAGTTGAGTACGCTCATAACAAACCAAAGAATGGCAAATCAAGAGCATACACTCACATTCACTCCGGTTGTGGCAGATCAAGCTGGACCTTCTATTCAATCAGCTTGAATGATAAGGAAACAGTTTTTGGTGCAAAAACAAACATTGAACCACCTCATATCACAAGCACAATTGATGTCAGAAATGGCATTTATTTAAGATGGGAAGAGGTTGACGGTGCAACCTATTACAGAGTTTACAAGAAAACAGCTACATCAAACTGGATTTTCCTTGCTAATACAACATCTACTGTTTACACAGACACCACTGCTAAAAACGGTGTTGAGTACACATACACAGTAAGAGCATGCAAGGGCAGCACCTTCAGTGGCTACTATGCAGGTGTTGAGGTGTTGCATCTTGATGTCGTAAAGCTGAAATCTGCAGTTAATCAGAATAATAAAATAGTTCTTTCCTGGGAGAAAAATCCTCAGGCAGAGGGTTATTATATTTACCGACAGGTAAATAACGGAAACTGGATAAGAGTTGCCAATATCAAAAAAGGCAGCACAGTTCAGTATATTGACAGCGATGTTGTAAGTGGTAATTTCTACAGATACAGAATCAGGGCTGTCAAGGCTGGTTACGCAGGCTCATACGATGTAAACGGAAAAGGCACAACCTGTCTTACAACACCAAAGCTCACAAGCATCACCAATGTGAATGGCGGTATCAAGGTTACCTGGAGCAGTGTTAAGGGTGCCGAAGAGTACAGAGTTTATCGCAGAGCATCAGGTGAAAAGAGCTGGTCATATATTGCGGCGGTTAAGGAAACCAGCTTCACAGATGTTAATGTCAAAAGCGCAACTTATTACAGATACACAGTAAGACCTGTAAAACAGAATGTTTACGGCTCATTTGACAGCAATGGTCTTCTTCTTCGTTGTGTAGGCACACCGGAGGTTACGGGCGCTCAATACGGTGAGGATGGCGTTAATGTTACCTGGACAGCTGTAAATGGTGCAAAGGGCTACTATGTATATCACAAGCTTGAGGGCGCAAAGAGCTGGCGCAGAATTTCAGCCAACACAAAGACCTCATATCTTGATAAGGTTCCTTCAGAGGGCTCAACTTATTACTACACCGTTAAGGCTTATTTCGGCAATGTTATGAGCTCATATAATATGGATGGCGTTGAATGCGCATGTGAAATCGCACAGCCTGAAGTGGCAGAGGATGCAAGTGCAATGCCTTCATTGGTTAGTGATTCTGATGTGATTAATGAAACAGCACAGAATATTCAGGCTGCTGCAATGGCAATCACAAAGGTTATTATTGAAGAATAAAACTCATAATAAAAACATCTCTATCGGTCGATAGAGATGTTTTTTTGCGTTTATTTGAGTTTGTTATCTTTCTTCTCTGAAGTAGTTGAGACCAAGGCTCTGTGGAGGCTGGTTTTTCTTTTTGTTTCTGATGCTTGTGAAGAGAAGCACGATAACTGTTACGATGTATGGAAGCATTTTGAAGATTTCCTTTGCTTCCATGTTGAAGCCCTGAATGTAGGTGCTTGCAATGTAAAGTCCGCCGAAAATGATTGAGCCGATAATTGCAAGGTTTGGCTTCCATACTGTGAAGATAACAAGGGCAATTGCAAGCCAACCGATAGCATCAATGCAATATTCCCAATTTCCGTTAAGGTAGTCCATAATGAAGGAGAGACCACCGAGGCCGGAGATGCCGCAGCCTATGCATGTGGCAGCGTATCTGTATGCTGAAACATTGATGCCTGCTGCATCTGCTGTGGCAGGGTTTTCGCCCACAGCACGAAGGTGGAGACCAACCTTGGTTTTGTTAAGAACAAATGATGTTACAAGGGCAATAACGATTGCAAGATAGATGAGAATACCGTGAGAAAGGAAGATTTCACCAAACCAACCAAGGTCATCTGCAATTTCAAGGTGAGCTGTGAAATATCTGCTACCCTTTGTGTAGATGATGCCTGTCTGCGCAATCATATAGTCTGAAAGACCAACGCCGAAGGTGGTGAGCGCAAGACCTGTAACATTCTGGTTAACACGGAGTGTAACGGTCATAAAGCAGAAGAGAAGACCCATAAGTGCAGCACCGAGAAGAGTGGCTGTAATGGGTATTAAAACTGCAAGAACGGGGTTGATGTTGAACGCACCAACAGCAGAGAAATAAAGATATTCTGCGTAACAGCCACAGGAAGCACCAACGCACATAACACCGGGTGTACCTAAGTTAAGGTGACCTGATTTTTCTGTGATTGTTTCACCCGTGGAGCCTAAAAGGAAGGTCATTCCCAAACGGATGGCACTAACAAGAAAGGTTAACATTATTCATTCTCCTTTCCGTGTTTTGTAAATACAATCTTGTACTGAAGGAAGAATTCGCAGCCGATAATAAAGAAGAGAATGATACCTGTAATAATATCGGAGATTGCGCTTGGAATTCTGAAAACTGAGGATACCTGCTCAGCACCTCTTTCAAGGAAAACAATGAGGAAGGATGTAACAATCATAACAAACGGATTGAACTTTGCAAGCCAGGATACCATGATTGCTGTGAAGCCTCTACCACCTGCAGTGGCTGTGCTGATTGTGTGGTTTGTGCCACCAACAAGAAGGAGACCTGCCACGCCGCACAGAGCACCTGAAAGAATAAGTGTTCTTATAATTACCTTTTTAACATTGATACCAACATACTTTGCTGTGTTTTCACTTTCACCAACAACAGAAATTTCATAACCCTGCTTGCTGTGTTTAAGATAAATATAAACACCGATTGTAAGAACGGCAACAATAATGATGTTGAGAAGATATGGCATATCACCTATAACGGGAAGACCATATTCAGGCATCGGAGTGAGAACGCCCGAACCACTCTTGACATATTTCTTCAGGAAGAATGCCACAAACTGAATGGCAATATAGTTCATCATGAGGGTGAAGAGTGTTTCGTTTGTGTTCCACAGCGCCTTGGCGATTGCGGGAAGAAGAGCCCAGACAATACCTGCAAGAATACTTGCAGCAACCATAAGCACAAGGAGAAGCGGTGTGGGAATTGTGCCACCTAAAAACAGCATTACATAAACTGTTGCAAGACCACCTACGAGCACCTGACCTTCAGCACCGATGTTCCAGAACTTCATTTTGAAGGCGGGGGTAACTGCAAGGGAAACGCACAGGAGCATTGCAAGATTCTGAAGCAGGTTCCAGATTCGGCTTGTAGAGCCGAAGGCACCGTCGATCATTGCGGCGTAAACCTCAATTGGATTTTTCTGTGTGAGAACTGTGATTACAAGAGCGCAGAGCACAAGCGCTGCTGCGATTGCTGCCACACGCACACCCAGAGCGGAGTACCAGGGTAATGGCTCGCGTTTAACAATATGGAAAGGTGGGGTGCGGACTTTATCGCTTGATTTTGCCATTATTCAGACTCCTTTCTGTTGGTGGATGCTTTTGTCATAAGAAGACCGATGTCTTCCTTCTTTGCTGTTCGTCCATCTACAATACCTGTGACTCTGCCGCCGCTTATAACAAGGATTCTGTCGCAGAGATCAATGAGAACGTCAAGGTCCTCACCAACGAAGATAACAGCAACGCCCTTCTCCTTCTGTTCTGTGAGAAGGTTATATATTGTGTAAGAGGAGTTGATATCAAGACCTCTTACGGGATAGGCAGCCATAAGCACTGTGGGAGAGGCTGCAATTTCTCTGCCAACAAGCACCTTTTGAACATTACCACCTGAAAGACGACGCACGGGTGTGTTTGTGTCAGGGGTAACAACCTTTAGGTCTTTGATGATTTTATCTGCCAATTTCTTGGGTTCTTTTCTTTCAAGGAAGGCAGATTTACCCTTTTTGTAGCTTCTGAGCATCATATTATCAGTGATACCCATATTACCTACAAGACCCATACCAAGTCTGTCCTCGGGCACGAAGGAAAGCCTTACGCCCAGATTACGGATTTCAATGGGAGTTTTGTTGCG
>JAFODQ010000028.1 GCA_017380615.1 Clostridia bacterium
ACACCGGAGATAACCCAGGCACCTACCCAGGCTTCACAGGAGACCACCACCAAGGTCTATGAAAAAACCGGTGAAATGGCATATTCACACGACCCCTCAAACAAATTTATTCAAGCTGTTGCGACAAAATACAGTGTGGATGCCACATACCTTTGCGTGCTTTACACCGTGCCCGAAAACGACAGCAACATTGTTCTTCAGTTTGACGGAACACTTAA
This sequence comes from Clostridia bacterium, assembly GCA_017380615.1. Lineage (GTDB taxonomy): Bacteria > Bacillota > Clostridia > Oscillospirales > Acutalibacteraceae > DTU089. Next base: position 219 of record JAFODQ010000028.1, read on the forward strand.
TGCTGACGGTACACCAAAAAGAAACAAGGATACACTCATTGCAATTTACTCAATAGACAGTGCTCTCAATTCAAAAAGAGCAAGCGAGGACAGCTCCCTCAATGAATATTCCTACGGAGAAATGAAGGTTATGTTCATTACCACAAAAAAACACATTATGCCGGAGTTTGAGGAGCTGAAGTGAATCAGCGAAAGATAAACAGGGATGGTTTCTTTGAAAACCATCCCTGTTTTATTTATCTGATATTGTCTGTGCTTGCTTTTCAGTATGAATCGTTGCTGATTTCACATTTAAAATTACTTTGCTGCAGGAATTTCAATCTCAAGATCTGTCAGTGGGAATGAGCTGCATGGGTGGAAGCAATCAAACTTGTAGTCTGCAAGGCGTCTGAACTCAAGCTTTTCGGGAACATAGATTTTTCCACTTAAAAGGTGTGAGTGGCAGAAGCCACACTCACCACTTCTGCACCTTGTGGGCACAGCGATTTTGCCCTTTTCAAGAATCTGCACAACAGAATCTCCTGTGCTTCCTTCAACAGTAAAGGTTTCATCCTGACATTTAACCGTAATCTTCACCTTTTCCGGAACACCCTGCGGATAATCCTCTTGTGATGCAGGATTATGGAATTCACCGAACATTTCGTGACGGATAAATTTCTTTGGAAGATTTAATTTCTCAAGCTCCTTGTCAACAAATTCATACATCTGCTGTGGACCACAAAGGAACACTGAATATTCCTCGTTTTCGGGAGCGTATTTCTTTATAAGCTCTGCTGTGATAAAGCCCTTTTCTGTGCCTTCAATCTCCTTATCCTCTGCACTGAGCACATGGATAACCTTGATTTTATCACACTTCTTTTCAAGCTCTGCCAGCTCGTCTCTGAAAAGGATATTTTCATAATTTCTGCTGCCGTAAAGAAGAGTCATTGAGAAATCCTCATCACCATCGGCAATTGCATTTGCCATTGAAAGGAATGGTGTGATACCACTACCACCTGCAATGCAGATAACCTTCTTCGCATCGCGAAGCTCCTGATATTCAAAGTTTCCTGCAGGGGCAGAAGCCTTAACAGCTCTGCCGACTGTCCAGTTATCAAAAATAAATCTTGAAACAAGACCTCCCTCAACAAGCTTTATTGTAAGCACGTATCTGCCTTCGAGGGAATCCTTTGGTGAGGATGAGATTGAATAGGCTCTTGTAACGGGCATACCTTCAATTTCCTCAAAAACAGTGAGATACTTACCTGCACCGAAATATGCAAGCTGTGTTGTTCCCTTCTCTGCGTCCGGCACAAGCACAAAGCTTTTACAATCTTCTCCTCTTTCAATAACCTGAGCTATTTTAAGATGCTGACATTTTGGATGAAGAGCCCTTGCAAGCGCAGTGGCATTATCCGAAAAAGATGGCACTTCTGCCTTTGCACTTTCAAATCTTGCCTGACGGTCAGGAAGCATTTTTATAAACTTTAAGCCCTTGAGTTTTTTAAGATTTGCCATATTATTTGCCCTCCTTCACTTTTTTAATAACAAGACCTGCAGCCTTCTCGCCTGTGTAATATGCACAGCCGTAGCCATCGCCACGCTCCTGTGTTGCGCCACAGAAATAGAAGTTGGGGAATGGCTGATCCTTGAGATACTGTATTGTTCTGGGAAGCATGCTGTCCCACTTTTCAAGCATATAACCGTAAGGTGTGCCAAGTGGTGTATTAAGATATCTTGCAAAGGTTGGCGGCAAAGCAATTTCAATCTCTTCAATGTATGGTGTGATTGAAATGTTAAGTGCCTTTTCGCAGGTTTCAATCATATCCCTTGCAACCTTTGTTTTGAATTTCTTGTAATCCTGTGGTCTTATATCCTTCATAACATCGCCAAAGGTCATTGTTGTAAGGAAGAGCTGACTTGTGCCCTCAGGTGTGCAATCAGGTATAATTTCATTAAGACAGTTAATAATGCAATAGCCGCTGAAATAATTCTGTGCCGCCTCATACTGCTTATCGGAATCAGAATCGGGAGCTATAAATACAGAGTAGTCTTTAATACCCAATTCCTCTTTTGTTTTGTTCATGCCAAGGTAAACAGTTGTAAGCGTACAAGCAGTTTTTCTTGCATTGAGCATTTTAAGCTGCATTTCGGGAACATCCTTTTTATCCATAAGCTCTGTGAAAACCTTATATGGATAGCAGTTGCAAATGAAATATTTACCGTAAACCTCCTTTTCGCCATTTATCACGACGCCAACAGGCTTGCCATCCTTCATTATGAATTTTGTAACCTCGGAGTTATACCAGACATCTCCACCAAAATCACGGATTTTCTTGTCTATGGCAAGGCTCATTTCGTGGCTGCGAAGCTTTGGAATTCCTGTTCCGCTTCTTACATAGCTGTGAAGCACGCAAAGATAATAAAGGAAATCAAACTGTGATGCAGGTGAACCCATATAGCACCAATATGTGTTGAAAATATCCTGTGCCTTTTTGGGCATACCCAGAGCATCAAGAGCCTCTGTCATTGTGTGAGACACCATTCTCATAATATCAGGCACATCCTTGAGGCTACCCGGTATTTTTGAGGGATCCTCCATACAATCAAATGCCTTAAACATATTTATTGAAAGATCAAAAGCCTTTCTGCAGCTTTCATAGGAGCCCGGAACAATCTCATCAAGCTTTCTTGAAAACTCCTCAAAGCCAACAGGCATACGGGCATCAACCGTAACGAGCACGCCATTCTCATTTACAAATGCATCCTCATCCCCCTCTTTTGCAGGAACAACAAGACGGAATGTAGAATCGTGCCTGCACCAGTCAACCTCTGCATTGATTCGGTTAAACACCTCTTCAATAGTGCCTGCCTCTTTTTCATCACCAATGCCTGCAAGCTCGTGAAGGGATGGCTCAAACTCAAATCTGCCTCTTACAAATGAGGATGCAGAGCCACCGGGAATGTTGTGTCTTTCAAGCAAAAGTGTCGAAAGACCTGCCTTGGCACAATTTGCAGCAGCTGCAAGGCCACCATTACCTGCGCCAATTACGATTACATCATAATTTTTCATTTTATTTCCTCCGTTTCAATTTCGGATTTATTTGCCAATTCTTTTTTCTTCTGCCTTTTGCTCATTATCACGGATGCAAGAATTGCAAAGAGAAGAGCAGGCAGGGCATAAAGGAAGGTGAAGGGATTTGACAAATCACCCTTTGCACCAAGAAGAGTCCACAGCACATTAAGCACCAGAAGACCAAGGTTTGACGCAACAAAATATTTCCCGAAGGGAATGCTCATTGCACCGAAAATCAAACTGCTCAGGTCAGATGGCATCAAACCACCTGCCTTGAAAACAAACACAACAGCAAAGGAATTTGCCCCTGCGAAATCATCAAGCTTCTTTATTGCCTTGAAGCGTGTTTTAAGGGAATTGACCATATCCATTCCCATAAATCTTCCGAGAAAATACGGAAGCACAAGGCTACAGGCTGTGGCAGCTGCATTTACGATAACAGCTGTAAGCATATTATCAAACACAATGCCTGAAAGCACAAACAAAACAGCAGGTGGAAAAATGAGTGCAAAGCTCTTGACCACGCTGAAGCCGATGATAATGAATGCTATGGTTATTGTGCCACCTGTGAGATACTGTGTGAGAGCATCCACATTGCTGACTGAGATGTTGTTTTTCTTCATGAAGACAACACATAAAACAAGAGTTGCCAGCATAAAAATAAAGGATAGTATCTGCAGGACCTTTACAATTCTGCCGTACTTATCTTCCCTTTTTGCATCAGGCATTTTACCATCTCCATTTATTTTATAAAACAATATTAACAGTTAGAGCAATATCTGTCAATGAATATCCTTACTGATAAGTTAACATACTGTTAATGATTAGTTTTTTTAGCATTTTTTTACTTAAAAGACTTGATAAATCAAAAGAAAACGAATATAATATGTTTAGCACTCGAACAACAAGAGTGCTAAAAGCAAATAATCATTTTCAATATATTCAGGAGGTTATTTATATGACACTCAAACCATTGGGCGACAGAGTCGTTCTCAAATTCTGCGAGGCAGAGGAAGTTACAAAGGGTGGCATCATCCTTGCTGCAGCTGCTCAGGAGAAGCCACAGACAGCTGAAATTATTGCTGTCGGCCCCGGCGCTGTTGTTGACGGTAAGGAAATCAAGATGGAGGTTAAGGTCGGCGACAAGGTTATCCTCAGCAAATATTCAGGCACAGAGGTTAAAATTGACGGCGAGACTCTTATCATTGTCCGTCAGAGCGATATTCTCGCAATTGTTGAATAATTAAATCATATCCTAACTATTCGGAGGTATTTACCATGGCTAAACAAATTATCTACGGTGAAGAAGCTCGTCGTGCCCTTCAGGCAGGTATCGACAAGCTTTCAAACACAGTTAAAATCACACTCGGTCCCAAGGGCAGAAATGTTGTTCTTGACAAGAAATACGGTGCTCCCCTCATCACTAATGACGGTGTAACAATCGCAAAAGAGGTTGAGCTTGAGGATGCATTCGAGAACATGGGCGCACAGCTCGTTAAAGAAGTGGCAACAAAGACAAACGATGTTGCAGGTGACGGTACAACAACAGCTACTCTTCTTGCACAGGCTCTTGTGCGCGAAGGCATGAAGAATGTTGTTGCAGGCGCAAACCCAATGGTACTCAAGAAGGGCATCAAAAACGCTGTTGCAAATGTTGTGGATACAATCAAGGCTAATTCAAAGCCTGTTGAATCTTCAAGCGACATTGCAAGAATTGCAACAGTTTCATCTGCAGATGAGAGCATCGGCAACCTCATCGCCGAGGCAATGGAGAAGGTTACAGCAGACGGTGTAATCACTGTTGAAGAAAGCAAAACAGCTGAAACAAGCTGTGATGTTGTTGAAGGCATGCAGTTTGACCGTGGCTACATTTCACCATACATGGTAACAGACACAGACAAAATGGAAGCTGTTATTGATGATCCGTTCATCCTCATCACAGATAAGAAAATCTCAAACATTCAGGAGGTTCTTCCTCTTCTTGAAAAGATTGTTCAGGCAGGTAAGAAGCTTGTTATAATTGCAGAGGATATTGAGGGCGAGGCTCTTGCAACAATCCTTGTAAACAAGCTCCGTGGCACCTTCACCTGTGTTGGTGTAAAGGCTCCCGGCTTTGGCGACAGAAGAAAGGAAATGCTTCGCGATATCGCAATTCTCACCGGTGGTGAGGTTATCACTGAAGAGCTTGGTCTTGACCTTAAGGATGCTCAGGTTACCCAGCTCGGTCGCGCAAAACAGATCAAGATTTCAAAGGAGAACACAATCATCGTTGACGGTGCAGGTGATTCAGCAGAAATCGCAGCAAGAGTTAACCAGATCAAGGCACAAATTGAAACAACAAGCTCTGATTTTGACAGAGAAAAGCTTCAGGAAAGACTTGCAAAGCTTGCAGGTGGTGTGGCTGTTATCCGCGTTGGTGCAGCAACAGAAACTGAAATGATGGAAATGAAGCTCCGTATTGAAGATGCTCTTGCAGCAACAAAGGCTGCTATCGAGGAGGGCTTCGTTGCAGGTGGTGGCGTTGCACTTCTCAATGCAATTCCTGCTCTTGATGATTACATTGCAACCCTCAAGGATGCAGATGAAATCACAGGTGCAAAGATTGTCCGTAAGGCAATTGAAGAGCCTGTTCGTCAGATTGCAGCAAACGCAGGTCTCGAGGGTTCAGTTATCATTGATGGCATTCTTCGTTCAGGAAAGACCGGCTACGGCTTCAACTTTGCAACTGAAGAATACACAGATATGGCACAGGCAGGTATCCTTGACCCAACAAAGGTTACACGTTCAGCACTTCAGAACGCTTCATCTGTTGCGGCAATGGTGCTCACAACAGAAAGCCTTGTTGCCGACAAGCCCGACCCTGCAGCAGATGCTGCAAGCGCAGCTGCAATGGCAGCAGCACAGGGCGGCGGAATGTACTAAGAGCGTAAAGAGCTGTGTCGAATGCGTGGGTGTCCTGAGGACACTCACGCAGTTTTATTCGCCTTTCGGCGAGTGATATTGCTTCGCAGTTATATAATGCTACGCATTGTGATATTGTCCTTCGGACAGTTTTATGCGAATAAAATAACACTGAAATCGAA
>JAFODQ010000029.1 GCA_017380615.1 Clostridia bacterium
CTGTAGCTTATGGGATTACCGATTTCATCATAATCAATTGTTTCAACTGTGGTTGTATTATCAGTATAATTGCTTATGGTAATATTTGTCAACAGGTTTTCCCAACCACAGTCTGAATCTGCACCGTAGTTGTATGTTACCTGAGCTGTGGGTGTGCCGTTAACGGTTGTTTCTCTCTTTATAATGTTACCCAAACCGTCATAAACCCACGTGTTCTTTGTGGAGCCCATGGTTTCACTTTCGAGCTGATGCTTGCCGTCATAGGAATATTCTTTGTAAGGAGCAGCATTTGCAAAGCTTGTGTTAACACCTGTGCCTTTTCTGATTTGAGTGATGTTGCCCACATCATCATAAGCATAGTGATAAGAAACACCGTTTGTTTCCTCTGCACGGAGCTGATGGCTGTAATATGTTGTTTCTCCCACCAGCCTTGACACGTAGCCATATTTTGTGACAATATCGCTTGTGGTGTCCACAACCTTCTGCGAAAGCCTGTTAAGCGAATCGTGGGTATAGTTGGTGTTAACCTCCAGCGCCCTGTATTGGGTGGGAAGGTTATCCTTGGCATCTGCCTCGGAGCTTGAAACACCGTCCACCTTGCGATAACGGTAATACTGAGCAAAGGTGAGACCACCCACATCGTTTGAAATGGATGTCAGGTTGTTTCTTAAATCATAGCCATATTCCGTTGCACCCACATAATCCCCTGAGGTGCTCTTTGAAATGTCTGTGCGGATAAGTCTGCCGATTGCATCATAGCTGTAGTCATACCTTAAGCCGGCATAGCCATCCTTGTGAACTCTAGGCAGACCGTTTGAGGAATAGCCCCAGGTAAATGCAGGGCTTGCACTTTCGGAGTTATTGTCCTGATAAATGCCTGTGGTGAGACCTGCCTTGCTGTACTCATAACGGATCGAGTCACCGTTTGCATAGTTGCTCTGTTTCAAAACACCGTTGTTTGTGCCGTAGATATTGGTTACAAGAGACTTTTTGCTTGCGCCCTGACCGATGTTGGTGTTGATAACATTACCAAAGCTGTCATAGGTGAAGCTGTAAGTCTCCTTTGTGCCCTTTTCGGTGTCTTTAAAGAGAAGCTGTGAGATTCTGTTGCCCTCGTAGGCATATTCAATAGCTGTGCTTCCTGTCTGAGTTTTTAAAAGCCTTGTGTAATTATCATTGTAGCCATAGGTGGTTTTTGTTCCCCCTGCATCGGTTACACTTGTTTGTGCACCTGTTGACAAATCATGGCCGTAGGTGGTTGTTTTGCCAAGCTCATCAGTTGTCTGGTAGAGATATGCACCATCACTTAAACCGTATGACGGATAGGTACCGGTGTATGTGTTGGCAGTCTCAATTTTCATGTTGCCACCCTTGTTTACGGTTTCAACAGCCGTTACCTGACCTCTTGTGTTGTAGGAATAATTCACCTTGACCTCTTTTGGTGACTTTGCCTGAGTGAGCCTGTGATGTGTGTCGTAGGTGTACTCTGTGGTGTAGCCTGCAGCATCTGTGTAGGATTTCAGGTCTTCACCCTCATATTCCATGTTGTTTTTCTGCTCTGCATTTGCAGAAACAGATGTTGCATTACCCTCTGAGTCATAGGTGTATGACTGTGCCACATCCTTGATAAGCTGAATGTTATCAAAATATGCGAAGTTGCCCTGATAGTTGTATCTTGGCATAATCATGATGTGGGTTGGGGTGTAGGTCTTTGTGTCGTTTTTGTTTGCCTTTACATATTTCAGGCTGAAGGATGATGCAGCATACTGCCACTCTGCAACTGTGGTGTTAAACTGTGCAGAGTCCTTGTACTGAGTGACGGTGCTGCCGTCGCTGCAGGAATATGTTACTCTTGCGGCAAGCTCAAAGGCAAGATTCTCGTGGTAGCTTTTGTTCACAGAGTAGGCTGCAGCCCAGCCACTTAAAATATATGTGTCATTTTCATTGGGGCTGACAACCACATACTGATTAAAGCCCTTTGCTGTGTTGCCGTCTCCCGTGATTTTGAGTGACCTTGTGCCATCCTTGGATTTTTCTGCAGTGGAGCCATCCTTATCGGCAACATAGGAGATATTATCAGTGTTCGACCAATTGGAGATTGAGGCTGTTGAGACCTTTTCGAAGCTGCCGTTCTGAAGAAGGTTAACGCTGTTTGCTGTCACTCCCTCTTCAAGCTGAAGCGCATCAAAGTTTGCAGAGCCTGTGGCACAGCCCAGGATAACATAAGCAATCACATAAGATGCATTTCCGGGCATCTTCATTGTTGCGTTGATTCTTCGCCAGCCACTGTTGATTGTTTCATTTGTGTCTGCAGTTATGAAGGCTGAGCGTTGTGCACCCAGATATGTTCCGTCTGCACTGTGGGAAACAAGCATGAGATATGCGCCCTTGTAGCTGTTGAAATTTGCAAGGGTTAAATTTTTTGTTTTCACAAAGGCAGAGAAGGTGTAGTAATAACCGGGCTTTATGTTATTGACCCTTTGTCCTGCATAGGAATAGCCTGCCTGAGGAACAGATGTGTTTGTGAGCTTCAGGCTTTGCTTGCCTGTGTAGCTTTCTGTGGTGTCTGCTGCGTATGAATATGCAACATTGCCCGTTGAGCTGTGGATTGTCCAGCCCGAGGTACCCTCTGCATTGGGGTTGGTGAGAAGGTTAACGGTGTTTTTGTTGAGTGTTGCAGAGCTTCGGATTCTGTTTCTGCTTTCCTCGTTTTCGTCGCCGGTGTAGGTGTATGCACCTGCACCCACAGCTTCACCGTTGCCGTATTTCACCTGCTGTGAAACTGTTCTGCCGAAATTATCAAACTGCAGTGTTGCAATGATATCGTCATTTCCGTTGCCTGATGTGACAGCACCATTGATGCCATCGATACCCGGTGAACGGATAACTGTTGTGTTATACGCTACTCTGTCAAAGGTGGAAATTGCACCGATTGTTCTTGCAGAGGCAGCAACATCTGCACCTGTGGCAGAAAACTCTGTTACCCTTGCAATTCTTGAAGCCTTTGCACGGGTGGTGTAATCAAAGGCAAGACCGTTTTTGTCATTGCACCACACATAGCTGAGAAGGTGCTCATCATTGGCGATATATCTGAAATATGCCTTTGTCTGTGTATCCTGAAGGATAACGCCCTTGAGAAGACAATCCTCTGTTATGAATCTTATGACTCTGCCTGCATTGTCTGTGATTGTTTCAATGAAATCTGTATCGGCAGTGTCGGTTGAATTGCGATAATATGCAATCTGGTAATAGTGGCCTGTTCCGTCTGTGATTCTTTCGAGCTTTTTGCCTGTGGAATCATAGGTGAGAAGAATTTTGTTGCCACTGTTATCCACAATCTGAGTCAGGTTGCCCTTGGTGTTGAAGAGCATATATGAGCCATCATCCTGAGAAAGCTTCATGGTGTTATCCGAAAGCTTTGTGAAGGTGTAGCCAAGACCGTCTTCATCCTTGTAAACTGTTTCGTTATCTTCTGTGGTTTTAGCAATGTAGTGCTCTGTGCCGTCACCATCTGCATAAACATAGGGGAAGTTTTCGGCTGACTCACCTGTGAGACCATACTCCGAGGATGGCAGAAGAGTCTGCTGATAATTCAACCTCCAGCCTTTACCGGGGCTTGTGAGGTTTGAGCTGTTCTTGCCTGCTGTGTAGATATATTGTGAGCAATATGCGTTATACACCATGCTCAACGAAACAGGCATAATCTCGCTGACTGTGGAGGCAAGAGGAACAACATGTGCAAGGTTACCTGTGTAATCATTCACATTTGCAACGCCTGCTGAGCCTGCAGAAAAGCCTGAATAGCTCCAATAGCTTTCAATACCCTTGTTGTTACGGTATGTAATGGAGATAAAAGGTATGCCCTCTGTAATGCCTGTTGCGTTTTCCGAACGGAAAATCGCTCTTGCCGGAGCAAGTGTTTCATCGTGATTTTTAATCATGATGCCGTAATTTGCAAAAGAGCCTTCATACCAGCCTTTAACTGCTTTGGTAATATCAAAGCTTTTCCAGCTCTCTTCACCGTTATTCATGAAAGCATAGTCAAGAACTGTTGCATTGTATGATGGCTTAGTGCTCCAGGTTACGGAATTTTCTGCCCAGGAAGAGGTTATGATGTGTGCATCAAGCTGTCTTTTTGAAGAGCCACCGTCAAAGCTTGTGGAATGCATATATATATTCAGACTTGCACCCACAACCATATCACCCTTGTTAAGGGTGGGAAGCGTGTTTTTGAAAAGTGCATGGCAAAGACCGTAGTTTGATGATTCGTGACCAACATATATATCCTGTCTGCTGCCATAGTTGGCAGTTGGTACATCAGATGTAACAAAGGTTGAGGAAACGCTTGTGGATGTCTGCTTTGTGTATATCACAGGGTCAATTGTCACGGGATAAAGGCGTGCTTCATCCTTGAGCCACTCTTCATCTGCCACAATTGTGATTGTGTATGAATCCTTCTGTGCTTCAATTTCGTATGAAGCATCGTAGGAATAGACATCGTTTGAGTCGAACATAAATGGAGCAGGGATAAAGAATATTTCTTCACCCTGTGCATTTTTAGCTGAGATGCTTCCGTCTGCATTTTTGAGGAGATTCAAGCCCTCTGCTGTGACAGTGAAGCTGAACTCATTTTTATTCACCGGTGAATTGAGGATAATGTTCTCCTTAACACCGTTGTTTGTCACAACATATTGGAGCTCACAATCCGATTCAATGTTTTTGTAGGTGATTGAATCCTCGGATTTTTCAGCAATCTGTGATATCTTGTCCGAGGATAATTTTCTTTCTTCATATTCAACCCTTGTCAGTGCTCTTCTCAAAAGCCCTGCGTTGTATTCCCAGGAGATTGAATAGCCACCATTTTCGAGTGTGAACATATCACCCTTGCCGGTGCTCTCCTTGAAGGTCGCCTTGAAGCTGTTTTGTGTGTTGGTATATTCTTTTTTGTCTTTATCGTAAGAAAGGATGTTGTTGATTTCGCGAAGCTTTCCGTTTGCGTCTGCATAGTGCACTGCATTGCCGTAGATAACAGCCTTGCGTGTGCCGTCGCTCATGAGAAAATGCTTGGTGTTTTCGGTTCTTCGTGTTTCGTCTTCACCGATAACAAAAGGTTCATTTTCGGCATTAACAGAATCCTCAGCCGACTCCTGCACTTGTGCTGAAGAGACAGCATTTTCTGCCGCTGCACTCTGCACATCTGCCGCAATCACAGGTGTGGCAACTGAGAAAACGCTCATTATTGTGAGGACGGTTAAAAGCACCGCTAAAAATTTTCTAAAAATCCTCATACTGCTTTTTCCTTTCAAAATACTAAATATTGGTAATTTATTATTCTGAAAAAATAATACAATAAATACACGGAAAATTCAAATATATTCCAATGAAATGATATACAAAAAAAGTTGCCCCTTATTGGCAACTTTTTATACTTGTTATTAATAGACAAAAAATATATTTCTCATGAATTCAACAAACACATAGGTGTCACAAGCGTGACAGCTTTCGTATCATTACCATTTTATAAGCATTAACGCCTTTATTACAAGGAAAACAATCAAAAATGTTGCCGCATAGGGTTGCTGACTTATAACAAAGAGAAGCACACCCACTTGTCTGAACAAGTGGGTGAATTTTATTAGCTGTTTATATTTATCTTACAACTGAAGAATGCCATAGATATATACTTTTCCTGTACAAAGCTCGTCTGCATCCGGTTTACATGTCCCCGAATGCTTCGCAGGTTAACGCTGATGCTCTGTAATCTTTTTTCAACGAATGGTAACATTATACATAAAAAAGTTCTTTAATAATCAGTTTTAAGAGATATAAAAAATCTGTACATCAGAACAAGTCCTGCACTGAGCAAAGCACCACCAACAATATCCGTAAGCCAATGCACACCTGAAACGAGGCGTCCGATTACCATAAAGATAATAAATACAGCAATTAAAAGCGAGAGAAATTTTTTGAGTGTTGCATTTTTTATTCGGCTGTTAAACTGCATTATCGCTGTGGGCATAACACACATAACCAAGAGTGTTGTTGATGACGGATAAGATGCTTCCAGAAAGCCGTTGATAAGCACAGGACGGTAGTTTATCGTAATCATCTCAAACAACACATACACTGCAATTACAGAAATATAGAAACCACCGAGAACAAAAAGACTGTAATCAACCTTTTTTAATCTTTTTCTTTTAATCCACTGTACAAGTCCAAATAACCCAAAGCCCATTGCAACAAAAATCGGCACAAGACCAAGCCAATCTGTAATGTTATAAAGATCCATGTGCACACCCGTGAGCTTATGAAACCAGGAGTTAATTGCTGCAAAACCTACGCTTGATCCATTCGGACCGATTGCCTTAACATCAACAAAGCAAATGGCTGCTGTCCACAAAACAAACGCAGCAAGCATAAATACGCAGATATACAAGTTATTACAATTTTTCTTTTTCATTTTTTCAACCTACCTTTCCACTTAATTTTAAGGTAAGCTGAAAAAACACACAAGAAACAAGGTGTCACAAGCGTGACACCTTTCGTATCATTACCATTTTATAAGCATTAACGCCTTTATTACAAGGAAAACAATCAAAAATGTTGCCGCATAGGGTTGCTGACTTATAACAAAGAGAAGCACACCCACAATATTCAAAAACAAGGATATTTTACTTTTATTGTGCATCCAAAAAATGTTTGAGAAGTTCTGCAAGGCGAGAGCTAACACTCCCACAACAACTATCGCAGTCACGACAAAACAATACCCTGCCTGCAAATAAGGTGCAATATCTGTAAGTGCTAAAAGAGAAACACCCTGAATTACATCCCCCGTCTTCTGTCCGAAGATGGGCAGAAAAAAGAGCATTGCAACACCAACATCAAGAAGACCAAACACAAGGTCATGGATATGATTTTCTTTTTGTTTAGTATCTTCTTCGGATATGGCAATCAATTCTTCACCTGACAGAAGCTCATCCACCGTTACACCGAAAAAGACAGAGATTGCTTTCAATGATTCTATATTGGGATAACCCCTCCCCGACTCCCACTTTGAAACAGCAGTACGGGAAACAAAAAGGAGCTCAGCCAATTCTTCCTGAGTGAGATTTTTTTGTTTTCTGAGTTCTTGTAATTTTTCATTAAAATCCATAATAAGCACTCTTTTTTGTAAATTCTCGTTTATCTGATTATATAAATAGTGATTTGCATCCTTTTACTTATTAAACTCTGTATGCTTATAGTTTTTCATTTTGAAAGCACCATCTTTGGCTATATCGATTGTGTTAACACCATAATGCCAGGTGCTCGCATCAGCATTCATAACCTTACTGTCATATAATCTATAGCAATTATAGCCACCGGTCTGATTATAAGCAAGATAAATTCCATCGTACTTTGCACAGAAATCATTACAGTGATCGTGGCCACAGAACATTGCCTCTGTGCCACTTCTTTTCATTGCTGCAAAAAGACCTGAGTTAAATGGAGAGCAACCGATCGGCTCACGCATTTCGCCATAAAGCACATCAACATTTTCATTGGGAATGAATTTACCATCTTCATTCTGAGTAAATAAAGCACTATATTCCGGTACAGGTATATGTAAAAAAATCATAGATTTCAAATCATCACCATACTGCTTTTTGAGGGTAATGATTTCTTCCTCATACCATTTGATTTGCCCGGGCTTAACATAGTCAGCACCTGACATATCCGCAGGCACACCATCCCTTGTGCAATACGGCTCACGAACATATCTGCCCGAATCAAGAAAAACAAGAGCTTTTCTTATGGTGTTTTCGTCGCTCATAATATTTATGGTGAAATTACCATATCCATAAAGTGAATCATCACCGAATTTACAAAGGCAATAGGGTGAATCAATGAAGCTTTTATAAAGCTGATATTTGAATGATCCTTTTTCTTCCCTTGCTTCGTGATTACCAAAAACATAGGTCCAATAAACGCCTATACGCTCCATCATTTTCGCAAACTGAATTGCATCAAGCTGCTGGTATTTTGAAAGAATGCAATCACCTGTGAGCACAACAAGGTCCGGCTTTAAATCTGCAATTCTGTCTGCAAGATGCTGAAGAGTTCTGTTATTGAGCTCATAATCCTCATCAATGTGCAAATCAGTGGTGCAAAGAATCCTGAAATCATCATCTGAAAAGCTTCCGTCGGGATTGATTTTTGCAATACATGTTGAATTTTCAGTTGATTTAAGAATTTTAACGCTCGTGACAACGCTCTGTGTTTTCACAGCTGATAAAAACCTGTTTTTGCAGAGCTTACCTTTTGTTAAATTATAAATTGGCTTTTCAAAGGCGATAATCGCCTTCATCAAATTTTGTAATACAAAGCATTTAAATCCGTACATTACTTTCCCTCGTTAAATTAAATTTCATCTTATTCGTCACAGCTTACTTTTCCACAATTTCAACATTACCGATTTCACCATTAACATACTCACCATTCTGGTAATATGCTTGTGAATTGATGCTCACTGCTGCACCTGCCGGCACATACAAAACAGCCTTTGCCTCCTGTGGAATGGTGAGGTTTATAGTATAGCCCGAGTCAACCTTCTTATAATCAAGAGTAATCAAGCCCTTCACGCTTGGCACAGTACAACTCATACTGCTTGAGAGTGTGTATTGAGGATCAATTTTCACCCTTTCATAACCTGCTTCAAGAGGTGTTATGCCTGCAAAATGCTTACTCATTATAACGAGAGGTCCGCCACTCCATGCGTGATTCATAGTGCCACGCCATGACTCCCAGAACTCCCAGAGAGTTGAGTAATCCTCACACATCATGTCATTGTATCTGTCCTTGATTCTGTCATATGCCACCTCATATTCGCCCATTTCGCAGAGTGCCTCAAGAACATAATACTCCATATATGGGCTTGAATTTTTAGTGCTTATGAGCACATTTTTAATGGTAGCATACTGCTGCTTATCTGCAAGTCCTGACAAAACAGCCAGGGCGTTTGCTCTGTCATCGGGTTCTTTGACATCATCACTTTTGAAGCCACCTTCTGTCCAGAGAGACTCGTAACCCTTTGCAATGGCTTCTTTTCTTCCGGTAATATACGAGATATCATCAACCTTTCCCAGAACCCGTGCCATTTCCTCCGTTGCAGAAAAAGCATAGTAAACCCATGCATTTTCAATAGCCGTCATATCGGCTTTTTTGCCCCAATCGGGCCAATCCCAGGAACCTCCACGATGAACAACAAGATTGTTTTCTCCGATTTCCCAAAGCTTCAGGTAATCAAGAGAAGCGCTGTAAACCTTTTCTAAAAACGCCTTGTCACCCGTGTATTCATAGTAGGTTTTAAAGCCCACAATACCTGCAAGCTGCTGCACGGGAAGCTCAAAATAATCTCCGTTTATAGGGACAACTGTCTGAAGCACCTTTGTTTCATCCACATGAGAAAGCATTGCCTCCACACCCTTCTGATACAGCAGATATGAATTGCTGTCCATAGAGTACATCGTCATAATCATTTCGCTTGTGACATCACCCCACCACTGCGCTCTTTCTCTGTCGGGACAATCCATATAATTATCGCGCATGGTAACATAAAGTGTGCGAAGGGATTTTTGCCATAACGAATTCATAAAATCATCATCGCACTTAAAATCGCCACTGAATGAGCTGTCATAACCCGTTTCGCGATACTTCAAAGAAACAACAGTTACACCCTTGGGTATTTTATAGGTTATATGCTCTCCGTTAACCCAGCCCAATGCCTCAAACTCCTGCTCTCCCTCTTTTGTTATATAGGTGCTTGAAACAGCTCCTATTAAGGTATTTTCTGTTGTTATGCGAATCTTTTTTCCAGCAGGTGCTATGACCTTGAGATAAGGTGTAACCTGAGCATTATATGGGATATCCACAGTAATTTTTTCACCGAAGGATTTGCTTACTGTGTAGTTCTCATAATCCCTTGAATTTTCATAATCCTTCAGACCATAATCCTTCAGGAATGGTATGCCTCTGGGATAAAGCTTTCCGTAAGCCCCCTCGCCACCAACAGCATATTCTGTTGCTTTTTCCCAGGACGAAACATCATATGAGTCATTCAACCAATCGCTCATCTCTTCCTGTGCATCAAAATATATGCTGTATTCCGGAAGACGGTAATTAGGTGGATAAAGCGAGCTGTCAACATACGCACTGTTTCTTTTTGCTCGCCAGCTGCTGTCGGAAATTATATTTACGCCCCCACCTATTGCTTCAAAAATGAAGCCACCTTGTCCGCTACCACAATAGGAATAGCTCGTTTCATTATCCCAATACCACACCAGAGCACAGATTGTGTTTTCACCCTTTCTGAGATACGGTGCAATATTTATACTGTCATAATAACCACTGTTTTTTGCAGGCCCACGCTTCACACTACCCTCAAAAACAACTGTTTCACCGTTTATGTAAAGCCAGTATTTTGAGTCTGCTGAAATGTGAGCGATAAGCTCCTCGGGGACCTTATCGAGCTTCACATTTTTATTGAAGCACATCCATGTGTTTTTCTCCGTAAGGTTATCCTTATCCCAAATCCACTTTGCTTTCCAATCAGATTTTTCCTCAGTGGAAATAACACTATATACGGGAATGGTGTCGGGAATGGTATATTCATTTGTGTATGGTATCATTGCTGCATCTCCCCATGAAAAAACTGATGAAATAAAAGCTGCTGCTATTACAAGATAAGAAATTATGGTCTGTAAAATTTGCATAAAAACCTCCGACACGACTCAGACATTTCTTTTGTTAAATCGAATTCACTCAGATAATTATACCACCCAACCAAAACAAAAAGCAACAGTTTTCACTGTTGCTTTTTTGTTCCCCCATAATTAAAGCTTAATCAAAACATGCAATAACATCCGAGTCAGCTTTTACAAATGCGATAAATTCATCGATACTTGCCGAAATTTCATAAGTGCCTTTGGTGTAAACCTTTTTGTCCTTTGTGAGAATCCATTCACCATCGGGAATATAAACAGTTTTCACTGTTTGTCCCCTTTCCACAATGGGTGCAAAAATAATATCATCACCAAAGAAATACTGACTATCAAGAGTGTAGCAGATTTCATCTTCGGGATAATGGAAAAACATTGGTCGCATAATGGGATATCCCTTCGTGCTTGCAATATCCATCTGTTTTTTAATATATGGTCTTAATCTTTCACGGATAACAATGAGATTTTTGAGAATATGGAAATTTTCGTCTCCGAAGCTCCATATTTCATTCGGATCACCACTCGGCTCTTTAAGTCCCGGTGTTGGCTCAAAGTGGCGTATTCTTGACCCATGAAGGCGCATAACAGGGCTGAAAAGACCAAACTGAAACCAACGCACGATAAGCTCCCTGAAATAATCACTTGTGATATCTGCACCATAGAAGCCGCCAATATCCGTATTCCACCAAGGAATACCACACATTGACATATTAAGACCTGCCTTTACCTGACAAGCCAGACTTTCAAAGGTGGATTCAATATCCCCCGACCAGACAAGTGAACCGAATTTCTGACTACCCAGATATGCACAACGAGTCAAAGTGATTATATCATTTCTACCAATGGACCTGAAGCCATCATATGCCAGCTTGGAATAGTAATACGAATATAACAGACCAACCATATCGGCTCTGCCTGCATACCAGATCAGATTATCAAAATGCTCAGGATGAATTTCAGGCTCTGCTTCATCAAACCAAAGAGCATCAACTCCGTTGTCAATATAATTCTCTTTTATTTTGCTCCATACATATTCTCTTGTGGCAGGATTTGTAACATCAATTTCACCCTGCCAGCCATAGAAATCAAACACTCTGTCGCATCCACGGGCTGTGCGCATAAGCATATTGTTGTTTCGCATATAATGATAGTTTTCGCTACCACCATTTATGGTGGGCCACACTGAAACCACGAGCTTTGTGTTCATGCTATGAAGCTCATCAGTCATAGCTTTAACATCGGGCCAGTATTTCGGGTCAAATTTATAGTCACCCTGCTCAGTCCAATGGAAATAGTCAGCAATAATTACAGAAAGAGGAACACCAAGCTCTTTATATTTTCTTGCAACCGAAAGCAACTCCTCCTGAGTTTCATAACGGAGTCTGCACTGCCAGAAGCCTGTTGCCCATTCAGGCATTTCAGGTGCATAACCTGTTAAATCGGAGAGAGTTGTGCATACCTCTTTGGGTGTGCCTGCAATAACAACAAAATCCATAAATCTGCAGCAATCACAGCTCCAACGGGTGCGATTGTTCGAAAGCTCACAAAGACCTGTTGAAGGGTTATTCCAAAGGAAGCCATATCCCAAAGAGGAATAAACATACGGGATTGTACATTTTGCATTAACATTTCGTATATCGATAGAAGAGCCCTTAAGGTCAAACTCATTATCCCAGCTATGCCCCAATCCAAAGAAATGCTCATTTTTATCAGGCTCAAAAGTAACTCTTGCAGACCAAAGGCCGCTGCCCTTGTTATCAAAATGACGATAGTTGCTTTTAAATGTAAGCTCCGGCTTTTCTTCAAGAATTATTTTACCATTCTTATAAAAGGTCAGCTTTCCGTTTAGCTCAACCTTAACCTTAAGAATACCACAGGTAAGAGTTGCGAAGTTATCAAACTCCTCAATTTCACACTCTGCCTTTTGGGGCATAAGAGTATAGTTTTCGTTAATGACCTGAGCATCAGGAAAAGACTGAAAACGAATAGCATTATTACCACAGGCGGTTATTCTTATCAGCTCCGTATATCTCATTAAGAGAAGTTCATTTTCCTTAATTGTAAGATTATCCACAATAATCTGCTCCTTATACTTTTATTCAACAAATCAAAATTTAGCGGATTGATTTTCGTACCATAAGGCTCAACTTTATTTTATTGATTTACAAGCTCGAAAGCTTAATTGGTTTTATTTACGAATATCTGTAAAACGGTTCTTGATGTTTTTTTGCTTTTTTTCTCTTCTTTACCGTGAGCACAGGCAATCCAATTGCAATGGCAATTGGTGTGAGTGGTGATAACAAGAGTGCAAGAACACAAATAATACCCATCAAAACAGATCCTGCGTGAGATTTGTAAACGGGCGTTTCCATACGCAAGGTTGGAATATCCCTCAGATTGAGTTCGCCTGCTCTGTCGGGGACGGAATTATTAAAAAGCATTGGCTCAATAATATCAGAAACAGAATAACCACCAAGAAGCTTATCTTTTACATTAACAAAGGGCTGTGTGTCAACAATACTGTCGAGCATCGCAGAAGCTGACATTAATACTTTATATTCCGCTGTATCAGGAGTATATGCGCCGTCACCAATAAGCATATTAAAAGCAGTTTCAATGATAAGATCAAACACCTTCATATCTTTAATTGCCTTGTACTCCTCCGAGCTAAGACGAGCCTTACCTTTTACAAGGAAATAAATATCCTTTACAGTTAACCGATCCATAAGTTTTTTTACTGTTGCATTTGAGCCAGTAACCACGCGGTAATAGTCATTGTAAAACACATTATGGTAATGCTCAAAAAGTGATTTTTCTTTTATTTTTATATTTTCATCAGCATCTACATATTTGCAATTATAGGTTACTGCTTCGCTTTTTCCGTCAAGCTCAATTTCTCTGTAAGCAGGAGGATAGAATCTTACACTGGGAGTGGTGATATCCCACAGAAGGCTTCCGTTGTCACTTTTTACATAACCCACATCGCAGAAGTGGGAATGACCTGTAAACGCAAGATTAAATCCCATATCGGCAAGCATATGTCCAACAACGGAAGAACGCATATCACGGTTTTCTTTTCCTGCTCCAATACGATGCGCAGGCACTGCAGGAAGCATGGGGTGGTGTGAACAAAGAAATATATATTTCCCGTCCCTTTTTGCTTCGTCATACATCTGCTTTATCCACCTCAGGCAAGATGGAGCATATGTGGGGCTCTTATCCTTCAAAGCCTCTTCATTACGGAAAATATCATTGAGCATAAGGCACCGTGTATTTTCATCAAGATCAAGACAATATGAAAAGCTTGACTCGTGAACAGAATAAGCTTCATCCGGTCCGAATTCACGATAAATTTCCCATATTTCTTCCGGGCAAAGCGCAGGCACAAGCCCGGGAACAAGCTCTTCTTCGGGAAGTGAGGAAAATTCGTCCTTTACCAGACTTTTCCAATCTGCGCTCTCAATATCAAACCAAGGGTTGTCCCAAGGAGTGCTTTTATACTCAATTTTTTCACCGTGCTTTCTTACATAAGCCTTGTGGTGATGAAAGTCATGTGTCGCAAAAATGACATATATTTTAGTTCCGTTCGCTTTTACCTCACGGAGAAAAGCTGAAAAATCCTCATGAGAAAAACGGTCTCCACTATTGGTAAGGTCTCCGACTATGAACAGTACATCACTGTCTTTGGAGGCCTGTAAAACAGCTGCTTCTGTTACTGCAGGCTGAAGCATCAGCTCCTCATCCGTTTTATCTGTTATCATTCTGCGTGAAATATAATGTGTGTCTGACATCATCGCAAATTTCATACAAGCACCTTCTTTGCTATATTTATGATGTATGCATTAAGTAAAATTCTCATTTATTAAACTGCCACATTTAACAAGTGCTTAACCACCATTCGGTATAAGCATCGGGGTAATTGGTTTTGAAGCCTGTTACACCCATATCGCAAATCTGCTGCCACCATTCGGGGTAATCCCCAAGATTCGAAAACACTTTGATGCCCATAGCCTCAAGCATACGGACATCCTCTTTGGTAAAGGCCTCGTTATTCAGACCCACCTCCCAAAGATCGGAGCGCTTGACAAAATCCATTGTCTTTTCGTTTATGAAACGGATGTTGGCTCCTAAACGCAGCCCCGCAGGCTTTCCTGCCTTTCGATAATGCTCCTGCATTTCTTCAAGCACTTCCCAATCACCCGAGAAGAAAATATATCTTGACACATTTGTAGATTTTGCCAGAATTTCATCCATACGAGGGCACATACCCTTGCACTTGAATTCAACCTCAACGATAAGGTCATACTGCACTGTCGATAACCAAGCATCAAACTCCTCGAAGGTAATTATATGGGTCACCCTGTCTTCGTGATAATCAGGTGGTGTAATCATACGTCTGCCGCCAAAATGCTCTGTCCAAGGATAGGGAGGATATTTGAGCTTAAGTGCATTACGATACGGTATATCGAACCTTTTTACATCTTCGGCTGTCAAATCCTTGAGAGCATCACGATGCTTTTCAAAGGTCATATAACCCATATTGTCATTATGAATTACAACAATTTCGCCGTCGCCACAAAGTTGGATATCCAGTTCAATCCCCTCACACCCTAGCTCGGCAGCCTTTTGGAATGCCTCCAGAGAATTTTCCGGAGCAAACTGTGTAACTCCCGTATGAGAAAACCTCATCGGCATGGCACAATACTCTTTTTTCACAATTTCATCCTCCTGTATTGTTTCAATTGACCTGGTTGATTCGATTGTATCACACAGTAATCATTTTTTCTACATATAAATGATATATTTTATCATTGATTTGCATTTGTTTATATTATATAATCATTTGGTAAATAAGATAAGAATGAATTCAGGAGCACCTTCACGGAAGCCTCGCAAAACATAAATAAAAAGAGGTTTAAAAAATGAAAAAAATAACTAAAATCTTTATAGCCTTGGTGGCTTTGGTAGTTATCGTTACAGCTGCCATCCTGGGTTATCATTACATTGAATTCAGAAAGGCAGTTTTACCTATGAATTTCACTTTAACAGCACATACAGGTTGCGAGGAGACACAGGAAAACTCTCTCGAATCAATACGAAAGGGTTATGAAAGTGGTGCAGACATAGTTGAATTTGACCTTAATTTCACCACAAAGGGTGAAGCTGTGCTATCTCACGACGAGGTTGAGGGTGATTGTGTTACTCTTGATGCAGCCTTTGCTTTAATATCAGATTTCCCCAACATCAAAGCAAACGTTGACTGTAAAAGCGTCAGTAACCTTAAGACAGTTACAGAGCTTGCCGAAAAACATAATATAAGTGACCGCATTTTTTACAGCGGCATAAGGGAAGAGGATGTGCCAGCAGTAAAGGAGCAGACTCCTGAGGTTGCTTATTGGCTCAATTACGATGTGGATGTGAAAAAAAACACCGATGAGGAATATCTTCTTTCTCTTGCAAGAAAAACCCGAGAGCTTGGTGCTGTGGGACTTAATATAAACTATGAGACCTGCACCAAGGAGCTTGTTGAGATTTTCCACCGTGAAGGACTTCTTGTTTCAATATGGACTGTCAATAAGACCCAACATATGATATCTGCCTCAAATCTTGGAGCTGACAATATTACTACCCGCAAGCCTTCTCAATTGCGAGAGATTGTCGAACTCAAGCAGACCCAATAATTACAACGCAAGCAAAAGCACCACCTGATATTTTGAAAATATCAGGTGGTGTTTTATATTATTGTTTTAATTTGTGGTTATTACAGATTTTCACACTTTTAAAGGAACCCAGACGAGCATATCAGTCTCTCCCCTATTCTCCATACCGTAATAAGGAATGAATTTTATTTTTCTTTCTTGATATTTAACTGAATCCATATCAGAATAAAGATTCCCGTTATCAATCAACGCACAACCCTCAACCGTAATCACAGGCAAGCCGAAATACCCATCCTGCTTCAGGTCAAATGAAGTAGCTTTATTTACCGAAAGACCAAAAATATCACCTTCATTATCAACACCCTCAACGCAATAAACAACAGGACCTAGCATAAGAGCTGTTTTCCCTGCATTTTCGTGAACACCGGGTGCAGAAACAACAAAGCGTGGGGCAATATTAAAATCAAAAGTGATAATCTCTGCCATATCGAAATATGCATAGCCGTCTTTAATATCATAAGGAGCTGATGCATCAAAATTTTTGCACCACGACGGAACACGAACTGCAATTTTCTTGTAATCTCCCATTACCGTCAGCTTGACTTTACCGCAAGAAGGATAATTTGTTTGCTGACTGATTTTTTTATTTTCAAATTCAGTTGAGCTGTTCATATAATGATGCACAAAAAGAGTATCATCATCCTCTGTGTAAAGAAAATCACCAATAGAGTTTATGTAACGAAGAATATTGGGAGGACAGCAGGAGCAATCGAACACCTTGACTCTTTGGGTAATGGGATAGCGCTCTTTACTTTGGGTTGCATGGTTTTTATCGTGGTCGGCAAGATCTATGGTTAATGGGTTTTCGTAGAAAAACTCATCACCTTTTATGGAAACACCCGAAATACTACCATTATACATTGCAAGCTCTGCAATATCTCCATAAAGACCAAGCGGCTTAATTCTGGACATTCTCTGGCAAAAAAGCGAAAGAGCGAGAGTTGCACAGGTTTCTGTGTAGGCTTCTTCGTTTTTCAGATCATAGTCCACGGTAAATGCTTCGCCGATGTGTGATGAGCCAATGCCTCCTGTGATATACATACGCTTTTCGGCAACATTATGAAAGATTTTATCACAAGCATTAAAGAGTGCTTCATCCTTACACTCAAGAGCAAGGTCAGCCATTGCCATATACAAGTACATTGCACGCACAGAATGACCCTCGGCTGTTGTTTGCTCACGAACCGGAAGATGGTCCTGCGGGTAATGGGCTGTCATCCAATCTCGATGACCTGCTATGTCAAAATCATTATTTCCCCGGTTATCAATAAAAAACTTTGAAAGTTCAAGATATTTTTCTTTACCTGTTAAACGATAAAGCTTAACAAGAGCAAGCTCAATTTCCTCGTGTCCCGGAGTAACAAATCCTGCACTTTTTTCACAAACAAAGGTTTTTATAACGAAATCCACATATCTTTCAACCATGTGGAGAAGCTTATCCTTTTTTGTTGCATGGTAATATGCGATAGCTGCTTCAATAAGGTGACCGAGGCAATAAAGCTCGTGGTTATCTCTTACAGTAAAACGCTTGTCGGTTTCATAAACATTAAAATATGCATTATAATAGCCGTCTTCCAGCTGACTGTTGCACATCATATCAACGAGTCTGTCGATTTTATTTTCCAGCTCCTCGTTCTTTTCGTATTCAAGAGTAAATGCTGCGCCCTCTATCCATTTAGCAGCATCAGAATCCCAAAAAATATGGGGCTTCCACCCTTCTCTCTCGTGCTGCTCACGATCGCATTTCATAGCCTCAAAGCGATGTGTTTCTTCAAATCTGTCGTAAACTGCATCCACGGTAACATTCCTTGAGGTCTTCTGTTTTTCAGCCCAGAAGCCTTCCTCAAGTCTTGTGCTGTAAAAAGGTATCTGTTTCATCTTTGACACCCATCCTCTGTTTTATAAACTTTATTTTTGACAATGTATTTTTATGACTTCACAAATAAACGCCGCTTTACCGTCAGCATGCTCCTATACGCCTCGGTTCTGCCCCGTTTCGTCTCAGCCTCTTACTTGAAAATCATTTTAACACCTCAACCTCAGTATCATAATACTGCTCCTGAAAATGGATCGCGCTTTCGATCTCTTCTTTGGTAAAGCTGACACCGGCAGGTGCACCAACAAGCTTATCCTCCACATCATTATGTCGGTGAACGATTGCAATAATCCGGCATTCATATTCATCTACCGGTTCATTGACACCCAAAAGATAAACATCAAGCTCCTCACCATCTCCACCTATAACACCAGGGATATAGCCATAGTTTATGGGGTATGTGAGTGAATACGTTTCCTTCTGGTGAACATAGCCCATAGGTCTGTCAATGCCGATAACCACGGTTTTACCAAGATAAGACTTCACCTGTGCTTTTCTTTCCTCAAATTTCATATTCAGCAACCACCCTTATATCAGCTCAAACAAAGCTGTTTCATGCTTTTGCATATAAAGCGAAATAACATCTGTTTCCTGCTCATCAAGGTTTGCTCCAAGAAGAGATTTCACCTTGTATTTTTCAGGCAATCTGATTTCAACATCACCCTCGCGAGAGGTGTGGATACCAAGATACCCACCACCACAATATATTACATTGTTATCTCCGTTGTAGCAATGCACACCCTTGGAAACAAGGAATTCACGGAGCTCGGGTGTGGAAATACAGATTTTATCTCCCTCAGGAAAAAGATACGGAATGTTGTGGGCTTCGCAAAGTGACATTGCTTTTATGCCACTTTCCGAAGGCAAAGGGGTGGTAAAAATCGCAACCTTATATTTATCCATAACCTTTTGGGCATCCTCTGTCATACATAAATCGAACGGAATACCCGTGTTACCCATTGCCACCCTGATGTTATTAACGCTGCAGACAACATCCGTGCAACGCGGATTATTAAAATACGCCTTTTCATCTATAAAAACCACTGTTTGAGCAGAGGGATATGAAGTGTTTTTATTTACAGAGCTTTCAGCAATAGCTCTCATTCTGCTCATTTCAAGCATAATGTTTTCATGGTGATACCAGCCACCCCACATATCAAACCACCATATACCGGAAAACCGTGTCAGCTGATGTGCAAAGGCTTTTCTCACAGCAGATATCGAAAGCTCAAGAGTATCGGGACCACACCATACAGTTTTATTGCCATCTTCGTTTCGGAGAGCAAAATAATTGCCCGAAAAGCTTCCCGGGCGAGATTCCTGCATCTGCCTTGTAAGGTAAGTTCTTATATCACACTCAACAAAATACAGCTTATTATGAAGCCTGAGGGAGCTTTCAGCTATCATATCTCCCCAATCAACACCAAGCTCTCTTGTGCAATCATAACAGCACGGCGAAGAGAAAAAATCGATATGTGGTGAATCAATAATATGCCTTAAGCCGGCAAGACCGAGAAGCGGGTCATTCACAAAAGCATTGTAACCATAAAAAGCGCCAACAATCTGCTCGTTGTTTATTAGTGCTTTCGTTGCTCTGCAAAAATACTCAACAGCATTGGCTGCCGTTTCGCAACAGAACTCACAATAACGGCTCACAGTTTCGTTAAAGCCCCTCTTGAATAAATCTTTTTTTGTGATTTCAGGAACTGAATCGTCATTATACTTTTCTTTCATCCACAAGCGGAACTTTTCAACACCTTTTGGTGAGAAAGAGCCTGCCATATCGTGATGCATCCATTCCTGAGTTGTGCCACCACAAATCTGATACCCTGCAATTCTGCTGCTATAATCAGCAGATCGAATATGCGAAATGAGCTTTTCAAGAAGCGCTGCACCATCTTGCAGATATTTTTCGGACCAGAGTGCCTCTCTCATACCCGAAGGAGTTGAAACACATTCATCCGTGTTTTTTTCAATCCATCCACAAGGCATTGCAACATTTATCCTGGGAAAGATAAGTGCTTCAGGGCACTCGGCTAAAATTTCACCGACAACACCATCAAATTCGCTATAATCGGGAGCAGAGCTCTCAAAAACACCTGTTCTGAAGGGTGAAAAACCACTTACATTGTTTATCGGAAGTCTGGTAAAAGAAGTATTTACAAAAAACATTTTGTAGCCGGCGTTTATAAAGCCACTAAATTCACCACATTCCTCAAAATATGTGGTGTAAGCAAGAGGATAATGCCGTGCTCCGTCTATGGATATATAAGGTTTCCCGTTTTTAAATTCAATTGAAGAATGCATGCTATCCCCTTACATCATTTTAATCGGCTTATATATCTGCGCAATGCAATTATATAAGAACATATTCTGTATTTTCTCTTGTTTCAAAGTTAATTGTGTTCCCGGCTGCTGTAAATGATATTTCTGTTTTGGTCTGCGCATCAATCACAGAGCTGATACCCTCACACTCAACAACACATTTTCTACCTCTGAGGCTCTTTATTTTCAGAGAAGAGATTTTCTCATTTTTAAGCTCTGCAGAAACCAGAAACGCTCCATTCGCACGAAGATTCTCAAAAGATGCATCAGATTTTTTGTTCCAACAAGGGAACAATCTGATAACACCCTCATAGCTCTGCATAAGCATTTCATTAATGGTTGCAGGAATCGTTGTAAGGTGCTCGATACCTCCACCGTGGTGACGGAAAAGCCTGTTAGGCAATGCAAACTCATCAATATTCTGATGAATGCCGTCAATAAGGAATTGTGGATCAACGCCTATTCTTGCGCCTGCAGGAAGGTAAGAGTTCGAGCCGTTATCATCAAGCCTTCTGTCGTTCATAAAATATGAGTTTTTAGCTATCCTGAGAAGCTTTTCCCCCGAAGATAAGCCTATCTGAGATGCAGGATAAATGTGCTGAAGACCAACCGTATTATCATCTCTCCAACGTATGCCGAATTTCGCATATCTGAAGCATCTTTTACCCTTCTTTATGAATGTTGGGAAATCGCTCAAATTCTCAATGATATCTGCCCATAAAGCGTATTTCTCCGTATTCAGACCCAGTTCCCTTGCCATATCATAAACACCGTGGAACAACAGCTTCACAAGTCCGAGAGAGTTTATGGCGTTAATGGTGTTGACCTGACCGAAATGGGTGATATACTTAAACTTCCTACCACGATAATATGGGATCTCGTGAGCAGCATCACCCTTAATTACATATCTGCCATTTTTCTTAACAAGATAATCCTCCCAGAAGGCTGCTGTATTGAGCACAAAATCATAATAATTCTCACGGGCATATTCCTTATCATAGGTTGAAAACCAATGCATTATGGGAATCACACAGGCATAGGCTGCGTGGCTTTTCTGTCCAAGGAAAAGGATGCCGTGCTCCTTACAATCCGGTAATGTATAAACATCAAGTGCTTTCGGACCGAAGCTAACCGGAAAAGCATAGCCCTTGCAGCCAAACATTTCTGCCATTCTTTTTGCTTCACTCTTCATATCGTTAACGGGTGTCATATATCCATCAAAAAGCTCCGGATGGTTCGCGGAAAAAATGCAATAGTATGGAGCCTCATAGTTATAATTCATGTGATAATCCCCTGCCCAAGGGAAAAAGTCATCTGTTACAAAGTTGCCGAAAAGACCGGGTGGAAATCCCTTGTTACCCATGCAATCTGCAAGGTGATAAAGGCTGGAATTATAAAAGCTTTCAATTTCTTTATCCTGAAGTGTTACCTTTGAGGCAGAGAAAAAGCTTTCCCACTTTTCCTGAGTTTTAACTTTATCTGTATCGTAATCGCAATCGCAAACCATCTCAAAGGCTTTATTTACATAATCCTCTGCATCAAAGTTTGTAACAACTGATATGCAATAGCGAGTGGTTTTAATCCCCTCTGCTTTGTCTGAACTGATCTCCCTAAGACAAACTGCAACAGCAGATTCTCTTTCAACATCTGCACCACTGAATTCACGAACTCGGCAAACAACACCACTTTTATCAAGCTGAGAGTTCACTGAACCACAGGTGTCAGGAAGGCAGATACCAACACCATGATCAGACTCTGCCTCAGGTGCTTTTACTTCAAAATAAATCAGATTTTCGGGAGCAACAAAAAACTCCATTTCGGTGCTGCCAAACTTACAAAGAAGGAGACCTTTGTCAAAATATTGCTTAATGCTATACTCCTCCAAATCGATATTTTCGATTTTTAAATCACCTACGGTTTTTATTCCACCCGTACCATGAGCACCGGAATCAAATTTCCAAAAATCGCACTTTGAAATGTGAATGACCAGGTCTCTTTCATTATTATCAAAAACAACGCCCAGATCACCATTACCACACATGGCTCCTGAAGGAATTTTATAAACGACCTTACCGTCAACTGTATTTATCGGCTTTGAGGTTATTTCATTGTAATATGTATTCATTTTATCACCTTAAATTCTCAATATAAGAATCTGCATCCTTTCTTGATTTGAAAATTATTATTTCCTTTTCTGACATATATTTTTCAATCAGACTGTAAATTTTTGGCAGAGTGTTTTCAGGAAACTCCCTTATAAAAGCTTCAAACTCAGGGTCAAGCTCCGTTTCAAGCCAGGGCAGGTCATATCTCCCCTTACCTATTCTTTCACTTGCACCCTGAATGCAGACCTCTGTGGGCAAATCAAACAGAAACACAGTGTCACACTCTTTGAGCCTCATTTCAATTGTTCTGGCATAGTTCCCATCAATTATCCAAGCACTTGTGCAGAATATTTCATTTATTCTCTCATCAAATTCTTCTCTGGAAACATGAGTTTTATCAGGCTTATGCCATATTGCATCAAGATAGTACAACGGTAAGCCTGTATATTTTTGAAGTTTCTCGGAAAACGTGGTTTTACCACTTCCCGGACAACCTATAACGATTACTTTTTGCATTAAAATCACTCTGTTTAAATTAATACCTTCATCATATCACAAATAAATGTATTCTTCAATGAAATATATATAGACTTTCGAGAATTATCGTGATAAAATCAACTCACAATATAACAAAACTTAATTAAATGAGATAAATAATGAAACTTATTCTTTCCTCCTGTGATTTTGATAACGCTCAATCACGAATCACTATACTAAAAAACCTACCAAAGCCCATTGATGAATGCATAGTTCTTTTCATTCCGAACGAAAAGGCTACAGCTGAAATTATTGAAGCAGGTATTTATCATAGCAGACTCTCTGCCTATGGCTTCAGCAAAGAAAACATTTTCGTCTTCAATCACGAAAGCCCTGATGATTTCCGTGGACTTTCTGTTGATGTGATTTACATCAGTGGTGGTAACACCTTCGGCACACTTAAGAAAATCCGTGATTGCGACTTTTCTCAGGATATTATTGATTATGTCAAATCCGGTGCTACATACATTGGTGGAAGCGCAGGAGCACACATTGCAACAAAAAGCATTGCCCATGTTGCCGAATACGACGAAAACAATGTGGGGCTGACGGACCTTGAGGGTCTTGGCCTCTTCGATGGAATTCTTGTATGTCACTATTCATATCACCGCAAGGCGCACCTTGACAGGCTTATTGCTGAAAGTAAATACAATGTGGATTTCCTCACGGATTCTGACAGCCTTGTTATTGAATGATTTCTCAAATAAAATTTCTCATATGGAGATGTCAATATGGAAAAGAAAAACAAGAAAATACGAATTATTGAAGCGAGCGTAACCACTGTTCTGTTCGGGCTTCTTATTTACGCAGCATACTCACTGTGGTACATATTCGGTGGTACAGAAAGCAGCTTTGACGTTCACCTTTACACTGTGCTTTCAGGAACTGCCCTGGGCTGGTTTGTCGCAATGCTCGTTGGAGCAATACGCAAAAAAAGCTCCTGGCTCACAAACCTTATCTGCCTCCTTCTTGGTAATGGCATTTTCCAAGGTCTTATATGGGGCACGAATGCAGCCATAAACAAAGAAAATTATCTTAACGAAGCCGTGGTTATAAACACATTCACAGTTGCATTTGCAGCTTCTGCGATCGTGCTGCTGATTGCGTTTATTATGCGTGCCAAAAGCTCACTCAAGGCTATGAATATTATTCTTGCCATCATATATTTTGTAGTTTCCTGTGGAGGTGTTTATGTTTTGAATATCGAAAACATAAAAGCACTCAGCTACAAAAAGAACATTGAATTCGGTACAATAAGCGCCGAGGAAATGAAGCTCACCAACAACGAAATGAACTTCTGCACACAGTGGTTTAACAATAATTTCTACGGTGACGATAACAAATACCCCTTCACCTTCAAGCTTGACGGAAAAGAATTCGACCCTGAGCAATGGGAGCAGAATTTGACAGAATCACCTGCATTCGGCACAGTTTATGCAGATGGGCAGACAGAATATATTGTTCTCACAAACAAGAATAACGGTCTCGAGGTTACAGTTGAGGCAACGCTTTTCCTTCGGAATGCTACCTGCCAGTGGATTGTATATATCAAAAACACAGGCGATAAAAACTCCGGTGTTATAAGTGATTTCTATGCACTCAATTCTTCATTTGCCTCCGGCAAGGCTGATATTTATTATTCAATGGGCAGTAATACTGCAGCAAGTGATTTTTCTCTCATCAAGAAAAGCCTTGGCTCCACAGAAAGAATATTCAGTGGTGTGGACGGAAAACCAACAGAAAGCTATCTCCCCTATTTCAATGTCTGCGGCGAAAAATATGGATTCGTGCTTGGTATTGGCTGGACAGGACAATGGGCCTCATCATTCTCAAGCAAAAATGGTGAAACAGCTATCACTGTAAAGCAAGATAGCCTTAAGGCATATCTTCTTCCGGGTGAAGAAATTCGCTCCCCGCTTGTTTCAATAAGCTTCTATGACAACGAAAATCCGCTCAAGGGCTTCAACAGCTTCAGAAGGTGGATTATGGACAGTGTTTATCCCGAGAACGTGACACAAAACTCCTATACTGTTATGGAGGTCGCAGGCCCTGAATCCACAAGAACAGCAGACGAAATCATTGAAATTCTCAACGGACTTGATAACTCCGTTTATGAAAACATTGACGCCTTTTGGATGGATGCAGGCTGGTACAGCTACAACGAGGGCTGGTACGATGGCGTTGGCAACTGGACAGTTGACACAACGCGCTATGATAACGGCATTTCCGAGCTTTCCGGATATGCTGCCGGAAAGGGACTCGGCCATGTTTTGTGGTATGAGCCTGAAAGAGTTTTCCCGGGCACTGAATTCCACAAGGCAGGCAGTGAAAAACCACAGTGGTTAATTTCCGTTGATGGCAACGACAACCTTATGTGGAATCTCGCAAACGAAGATGCGTTCAAATATTATTGTGATTATATTTTAAACTCCCTTAAAGAAAACGGTGCTACTGTTTACAGGCAGGATTTCAATTTTGCACCTTTGAAATATTGAGAAAAGGCTGATGCTGAATATTACGACGGAAGAACAGGCATCTGCGAAAACCACTATGTAACAAACCTTTACAGATTCCTTGATTATCTCACAGATAACATTGATGGTCTTATCATTGACAACTGTGCTTCAGGTGGTAAGAGACTTGACCTCGAAATGACATACAGAAGCATCCCATTCTGGAGAAGCGACTACAACTGTAGCTATCACCCGGATTTGTTTGATGCCACACAATCGCACACTTATGGCATTTCCTTCTGGCTTCCGATTACCGGCTCTGCCCTCTATATGACAGATGAATATTCCGGCAGGTCAGACATCATGCCGCTTATGCTTATGGATTTTTTCTCACACACTCATCCCGAATTCAGCTATTACAACGAGCAGAAGGCACTCATGAGCGAAAAGTATTATCC
The DNA here is from genome assembly GCA_017380615.1 of Clostridia bacterium. Classification (GTDB taxonomy): domain Bacteria; phylum Bacillota; class Clostridia; order Oscillospirales; family Acutalibacteraceae; genus DTU089. The sequence goes on from JAFODQ010000029.1 coordinate 26,232, forward strand.
ACTGGATTTCGGCAGCTTTGATAACGACAAAATGCTTGCAATGCAGTTCTCCACAGAGGATGCACAGCAGGGCACAGCACTCATCTACAAGCGCGAAAAGGTTTCTGACAAGGAATACACAGTGAAGCTCAATGGACTTATGGGTGAAAAAACATACAAGGTATATGACATTGACACTCCCGATAAAATTTACACACTCACAGGTAATGAGCTTATGAATGATGGTCTCACACTCCCTCTTCCCGAAGGCAGAAAAGCAATCATCCTGATGTTCAGCACCGAGAAATGAAGCTTTTGACATTAAGAAATCACCACCACGAGTCTTAACGATTATAGTTAGTCGAAACAGTGTAAAATTACACTGTTTCGATACCAAATTATGATTTGGTATCGAATTTTCTTCGAAAATTCGACTATAATCCTTTCAATGAATGTAATGCAAAATTGTATTTATAAAAAACAATTTTGCTAAAAGCCGATAAAATCGGCTTTTGCGAAACGCGACTGCGTTTCGACAAATTACAATCATTATAACGACTTGTGGTGGTGATTATTTTGTGGCTACGCTATGGCATCGGATACATAATCGAGCATATCTTCCATTTTGCCCGAACCATAATCTTCCGTTATTTTCTCCTTTTAAAAATATGGATATTATCTTACCATTTCAATTTACTTTTTACATTATCTATGTTAAAATAATTGGCAGAAAGGTGATGTTGGGGTGAACACTAAATTATTAATTCAGGCAATCGGGAAATTTCTTTTGGGTGTTTTGCTTGTAGGTTTGCTGGTTTTTCTGCCTGCAGGATCTCTGCATTTTACCCAAGGGTGGCTTATGATGGGTATCCTTTTTGTACCTATGCTCATTGCAGGACTTGTCATGATTTTCAAACGCCCACAGCTTCTCGAAAAAAGGCTCAATGCAAAAGAAACAGAAGACGAGCAAAGCCTCGTTGTGAAGCTCAGTGGTCTCATGTTTCTTGGTGGCTTCATTGTGGCAGGGCTGGATTACCGCTTCGGATGGTTGCCACTCCCTGTTGGCATCTCAATAGGGGCTGCGGTGGTGTTTCTGATTGCTTACATTCTCTATGCAATTGTGCTCAAGGAAAATGAATATCTTTCCCGTACAATTGAGGTACAGGAAAACCAAAGGGTTATTGACACAGGGCTTTACGGAATCGTGAGACACCCCATGTATTTTGCCACTTTACTTCTTTTTCTTGCTATCCCACTTGTGCTCGGCTCGATGATTTCTTTTGTGATTTTCCTTGCATACCCCTTCATCATTGCTAAAAGAATCAACAATGAAGAGAAGGTATTGGAAGAAGGTCTCCCCGGCTACAAGGAGTATAAGCAAAAAGTTAAATACAGACTTATTCCATTCATTTGGTAAACACAAATTCAAGAAAGGTTAAATTTTATGAAAAAGCTTTTATCTGCATCTCTTATGTGTGCTGACCTCACAGACCTTAAGCCTGCCATTGCACAGCTTGAGGATGCGAAAATTGATTATCTTCACATGGATGTTATGGATGGTGCATTTGTGCCAAACATCACACTCGGCTTTGACCTGATTAACGCAGTGAAAAAGTCAACAAGCATTCCCCTTGATGTTCACATGATGGTTAATGAGCCCGGCAGATTCATTGACAGAATGGAGCTTTCTGCAGATGACATAATCTGCGTTCACTATGAATCAGATGTGCACATTCATCGTACACTTGAAATGATTAAAAACAAAGGTTGCAGGGTTGGGCTCGCAATCAATCCACAGACACCTGTGGAAAGCATAAAATATCTGACAGAGTATATTGATATGCTTCTTGTAATGACAGTCAGCCCCGGCTTTGCAGGACAGAAAATGTTCCTTGGTGCAAAGAAAAAGGTGCAGGATGCAAGAAAGCTCCTTGATGAAGCAGGTCTCAGGAATGTGCCCATTGAGGTTGACGGAAACATCAATCTTGAAAACGGAAAGAGCATGTGTGAAAGTGGTGCTGAGATATTTGTACTGGGCACAAGCGCCCTGTTCCTTAAGGACAAGGCGATCAAGGCTGCTGCTGAGGATTTCAAAAACTTTTTAGGGTGAACTTATGTATAAAGATATCAAGGCTGCTGTGGTGGGCAGCATAAATATGGACTTCATTCTCAAGGCTGAAAAGCTCCCTGAAATCCACGAAAATGTTCTCGGCTCAACCTACGGCTACGCCAATGGTGGCAAGGGTGCAAATCAGGCAACTGCCCTTGCACGACTTGGTGCACAAGTGAAAATGATTGGCAAGGTTGCTGACGATGATAACGGAAAATCTCTCATTGCAAATCTCAAGGCGAATAACATAGACACCACCTGCGTGGCAACAGACGGCTCACAAACAGGTCTTGCAGCCATCCTCATTGATGGTGAAGGTAGAAACAGGATAATTGTTTATGAGGGTGCAAATGCAGAGATTGACCCTAAAAAAGCCTGTGAAGGTATTACAACTGATACAGAGCTTTTGCTCATTCAGTTTGAAACCCGTGAGGATGTTGTTATAGAGTGTGTCAATAAGGCAATTGAAATGGGAATTACTACTGTCATTGACTGTGGACCTGCTAAAAGCTTTTCACTTGAAAGAATGCAGGGAGCAACAATTCTCTCCCCTAACGAAAGTGAGACAAAGGCACTCACGGGCATTTATCCCGACACCGATGAAAACATTTTAAAGGCTTCAGAAATTCTTATGGAAAGAAGCCGGGCAAAATACATTGTGCTCAAGCTTGGAGAAAGAGGCTGTACCGTGTGGGATGGCGAGACAATCAAAGCACTGCCACCATATAAAACTCAGGTAAGGGACACCACCGCCGCCGGAGACTGCTTCACAGGGGCAATGGCGCTTGAATATGTGCGCTGTGGCGACATTTACAAGGCTTGTGAGCTTGGAAACAAAGCCGGTGCGATTGCTGTGAGCAGAGTGGGCGCACAAGACTCAATGCCAACGATTGAAGAATTGGATAATTTTTAACAAAAAGAGAAGACGGCTAACAGTAAGCCATCTTCTCTTTAGTTTATTCTGTTATCATCTCAATGCCCTTTTCAAGATTCTCTGCACTAAGCATTCCGTTTGCATAGGTAACAAGATTACCTTGTGCGTCTATAAAAAATGTTGACGGAAAGCTGTTTATATAATAGGCATCCACTGCCTGCTGTTCAGTATCAAAAAACACAGGAAAGCTGTATCCTTCGTTCTCAACATATTGCTTTGCAACCTCAACGGTTTCCTGATACCCATCCGTGGCGTTCACCATAAGAAACTGAACCTCAGGGTGAGCCTTTGATGCCTTATCGAAATCAGGCATCTCTTCTTTGCAATAATAGCACCAGGTAGCCCAAAAGTTGAGAACGATGGGTTTTCCTTCATAATCCGAGAGCTTAACCTCATTACCATCGTAATCAAGCACTGTGAAATCAGGTGCTTTGATTTCCTCCTCTGATTCGCTGCTTTGTGCATCTGCAGAAGAAGAGAGATTACCCCTTTCATAATCCTTCCCGAGCTTATTATAAAGCAGTGTTGCGCCACCTATTACTCCCACAAGAAGAATTATCACTATTACTAATTTTATTGTTTTATTCACGCTATCACCTCAAGATAAAATTGAAAGGAGCTTTCCAAAAAGTCCCGTTACCATCAAAACTCCCACAACCACAAGTAACGCTCCACTTACGATGTTAATAATTTTGTAGTGTTTTTTAATAAAACCAAAGGTTGACTTAAGCTTATCAATCAACACAGAGCTTATGAGAAAAGGAAGTCCGAGACCAAGAGAGTAACACAGAAGCATCAGCACACCCTCAGTCAAACTGCCTCTATTTGCCGCAAGCATCAGAGCCGAACCGAGAAATGCACCAACACACGGAGTCCAACCGATTGAAAAAACAATCCCGAAGAGCACCGATGAAAAAAAGCCTGTGGATTTCACACTGAAACCGTTTCCCTTGAAAACATTAATTTTAAAAACTCCGAGAAAATTCAAGCCAAAGAAGATTACGATAACACCCGTTACGATGTTGACGATTGTTTTGTATTGACTCAAAAATCGTCCGAAGGTACCCGCAAGTGCTCCCATAAGCACAAAAACTGTGGTGAAGCCAAGAATAAATCCTGCCGTGTTTCGCATCACCTTGCCGGTGGATTTCTCCTCTCCCCCTGCAAAATATGAAATATAAACCGGGAGCATTGGCAGAAGACAAGGAGAAACGAATGTGACTATTCCTTCAAGAAATGATATAAAATATTGCATTGAAGCCTCCGTATCATATATTATATTTATAGTTTACTCGATTTTTATAAAAACTACAATACATCTTTTAAAATTACGAAACCGATAACAAACAAGCGTTTAATCTTGAAATAAACAGTAAGGAGAGTCGATATGAAGAAAATATTTGTGGTTTCGGACATTCACGGTCACTGTACCCTTCTCCAAAAAGCTCTTGAGCGTGCAGGCTTCGATGACGCAAACGAAGACCACCTGCTCATTTGCTGTGGCGATTATTTTGACAGAGGCACCGAAAATGCTGAGGTTATGAAATTTTTTGAACGGATAAAGCACAAAATCCTCATTCAGGGTAACCATGAAGAATTACTAATGAAGGTGTTTAACACAGGGAAAATGCAGCCTCACAACTATGTAAACGGAACATTACAAACCCTGGAAAGCTTTTTCGACAAATATTCCATCGACCCAGTAGATGACAGCATTGATTTTTCCGGAAAAACTCGCACAGTTGACAGAATATGTGATTTCATTTCCGAAATGGTGGATTATTACGAAACGGAAAAATATCTATTCGTGCACGGATGGTTTCCACCTCAATGCCTTTCAGCAGAGGACAGATTAAAAGCCTCAGAGGAGGATTGGCGCAAGGCAAGATGGCTTTTGTGGACAGACCACTACAACGGTGAGAGACCTCTCCCCGATAAAACTGTGGTTTGTGGTCACATGCCCACATTACACGCCCACCGAATTGATCCGACAAGAAAACAAGCAAACGCCGACATTTATCAAGGAAATGGTCTTATCGCAATAGACGCAGCAACCTTTGACACAAAGCAGGTTAATGTGCTTGTTATAGAAGATGAACTCAGGCAGTCATAAAAACGACTGCCTGAGTTTTCTGTCTGAATCAAATAAATTGCTCATCAAATTCTATATAAGCCGGTTCATATTTGTTTTTCACACACCAGCGTGTTAATGCCTTTTTAACACCCTTATCTCTTTCGATGGGTTTATTTTGGGCAAGATATGCTTGCACAACCTCTTTACTGTCTGTGTCAATCTCAAGTGCAGCAACATAGCGCTTTCCCTTGATTATGCCTACAATCGGATTAGTAAACCTTCTTTGCGCAAGACAATTTTTCAATTGACCGGCAGCCTTCTCATAATCCTCAGCAGTGCGCAGAAGTGAGAAGGTATAGCCATTGAGACGCTGACTCATAATATTTGCAAACTGTTTTGTTTCCGTCTGAGCATTAAAGTAGAGTGTCGCGCCACCCCGTGCCATTGTCACGCAGTGGTAATCCTTCTTCCATAGCTTTTGCGCCCGTTCTTTTTTACTCGGACTGAAGCTGTTATAAAGCACAGCATACTCACTCAATGCAGCGGGATAATCAAGAAGAAGCTGCGGCAAATATTTTTTAAATCCATTCTTGCAAAAATCCTCAATGAAGCACAAGGCACCCGGACAATCCTCCAGAAAGGCAAGCCAGAGAAATACACTTTTATTTTTAAGGATGCTACAAAAAATGTTAGGGTCCTTTCCTATACACATCCACAAACGTTCAAGCACATCTATGTAAAAGAAGAACGCAGGATTCACTGAATACATCAGCTTCTTAACCGATTTGATATCGGGAAGCTCTGATGCCTCATAAAGGCTGATAAGATTTTCAGCTTTATGAAAGAATCCAAGCTTTTCGCCAAGATGTGCACTAACCTCCACAAGCTGTGCCCCACGGGGAACTGAAAAGAAAAATTCCTTGTTATATCCAATATACTGAGCCATTAAGGAAAAGCTTTCAAAAACAAGCTCGTCCTCCTTAAACGGAAGAGACTTATCCCAAAAAGATTCAAATGCCTTTTTGAGCTTACGTCTGAGCACTGTGTTTTGCGAAATTGCTTCAAGAAGAGGACTGTAAAGCTCTTTCGTGCACTCACCATTAACAACCCTTTCCGATGCCACAATTTCCCTTGTGCTGCTTCTGAGAAGAAGCCTTGTTTCGCCTTTATCAAAATCAAACTCACAGATTTCTTTTATTGGAAAATCATAGCAATCGGGGTCATCTGCCCAGGAAACAGAAATCAAGTCGCGGATATTTTCGATGGGATAAGATACCGATATTACATTCGAATTTACCGACAGAGATATTTCCTTTATTTTGTCCGAATAGTTTGAAACAGCACCACAATGTACACATGTTACCTCGGCAGAAGAATCAATGGGATAATAAAGATTATACACACCATTTTCCGAGAAAAGTGACCTGGTCTGCTCTGCCAACTCAAGACAAAGCTCCCTCGTCAGCTTCCTTTTCACCTTTTTATCTGAGGTAAAGCGTGGATATGCAGGCATCTGCTGTGAGCAAGCGGGACAAACACAGACATGTGAAATCAGCTTAACTGTACATGAATCCGAGAAAAACTCTGCACGGGTATATTTGAACTGCTTCTCCTTTGCAAGAATCTCAGCAAATGCAAATGAGGCATCCAACACCTTTTCCCTTTGAAAAAGTCTGAAGCCCACAGAAAGCGGGATAGTAATATTATAATTCATAAATAACTCCTGTTAATCCAAGTAATCAATGCTTTGATACATTATTTTAATTCTGTCAGAATCGTTTGCATATTTATTCTCGTGGAAATGACCTGCAAACCACCTCGTATAACTGACATTTTCTCTCACGAAATCGAGAAAATCGGTCAATGGCTTATCAGGCATTTTATCATCGATATAATATCCGTTAAGCTTGATAACCGAGGTAGGCATGGTATGAGTAACAATATAATCAACCGTGTTATTGTGAGCTTCAAGGTTTCTTTTGCCTTCCTCAAGCTCTTCAACAGAGGGTATCTCCTCATTCCAATACGACTCTCCGAGTCTCCTGAAGCCACGGTCAACGCTGAAGGCACCACCGAAGGTAAAAACCTTTCTGTGCTCCCATTCGGAAATAGGAAGTTCAAAGACCTGTCCTCTCATAAGATGAATAACATTGTGACGAATTCTGTGAATTTTGCCGCCATACCAGATTTCAACAGGATAAGTATTCAGCAAAGGATGATTTTCGTGATTGCCATCCACAAAAAGAATTGTATAGCTCTTTTTGGCAAGAGCATCGAGAATCAATTCATCGTGCTCTCCCCCATCAAAAATGAAGCCGAAATCACCGGCAACAATGACAGAATCACCCTCCGCCGGCTCAGCCTTGAACTCAAATTCATTCAGTCTTTCCCAAACACCATGGGTGTCGCCTGTTACGAAAATCATAAAACAATCAAACTCCTGAAATAGATATAAATAAGGTTAGACAATAGAGTAAACCTGCTCCTTGCTTCATTTTCGCAGAAACTTTATTGATTAAATAATATTTCTGTGGTAATATTGAAAGGGTGATTATTATGTACAATAAAAACTCTTTGGACACTGTTTGTGGCGCACTTTGTTACGCTCTGGGAATTGAAGCGCCAAATTCTGCAGCACCGGGAAACGAGGATATGAAAGCCTTTGCGGACAATGCATTCGGCAGCCAAAAAGCCGACAGAATGTTTATTTACAACCCTGATGCTGTGGCACAATGGATTTGTGACAAATACCCTGAATATATTAAAGATATCAGTGAGCTGACACAGCTTCAGGTACCACTCAAAAGTGTTATGCCATCGGTCACACCTGTTTGCTTTGGAACATTTTACACAGGAGTGCAGCCTGAAATCCACGGAATCAGGCGATATGAAAAGCCTGTTATAAAAACAGACTCCTTCTTTGATGCTCTTATCCGTCAAGGCAAAAAGGTTGCAATTGTTGCTGAAACAAAATCAAGCATGTCAATGATATATCTTGAGCGTGAAATGGATTATTTCATTTATGACACCATTGCAGAGGTCAACGCAAAAGCAATGGAGCTGATTGCCGAAAACAGACACGATGTGATTTGTGTTTACAATGGAAACTACGATTCCATAATGCACAAGGTGGGTCCTGAAGGCACACGTGCAATGGCCGAGCTCAAGTGCAATACAGATGCATTCTGCACCTTTGTTAACCTCATTAAGCACTATTGGAAGCACCACAACACCTTCTACGGCTATGCAATGGATCACGGCTGCCATGAGATTGATGGCGAAAGCGGCTCTCACGGACTTGATATGGAAGAGGATTTGAATATAAGACACTTTTACGGTGCAATTCAAGGAATTTAAGATTGCCGTTACAAATCCGGAGCAAGATGACTTCTGCACATGTAGTATAATCCCAAGCATTAGAAAAACCAATACCATAAATGGGACACAAAACCCGGACGGAAAATATCCGTCCGGGTTATTTTGTTCATGTTATTTATTCTGCCCTTTATTGAAATATTTTCTCACAAAAAGAAGCAGGAGCACACCGATTACAGGGAATATTGATGCAACGAGCATTCCCGATTTCATGCTTATTTGCTCAATTGAAACGCCCGTCTGACTACACAGCTCCACTGCAAAGGTGCTTTCAGAAACCTTATCCACAACAATTCCTATAAGCTGTGGTGCAACAGATGCACCAAAATCACCACCTGCAGCCATAAGCGCATAGGCAGCAACGCCAGGCGAAGGAATTTTTTCCTCCATAAGAATGAGTGTACCAGGCCACAACATTGATGTGCACATACCTGTGACGATACACGCCATAAAGGAAAGCACCACATTATCCGAAAGACCTGCTATAAGATAGCACACAACTGCACCTGCCATTCCGGCAAGAAGCACATTTGATATATTTTTGCCATACTTTGCATAAAGGACTCTACCGAGACCGAGAAGCACTGCAAAAACTGCCATTCCCACAATGTCGCCTACGGTTTTCGGGATTTGCAAAGCGCTCTCCATATAGCTTGAAATCCAGTTTGTCATTGAGTTTTCTGCAGCACTGCCAAAGAAGATACATCCAACACACAGGAGAAGCCCCATGGCTCTGTTTTTCTTTGGTGCTTTACTGTCTGTGTGAGATATATCCATCTGCGGAAATGGTGACAAGCAGAAGGAAACACAAGCAATCAACGGAAGCACAGCCCAGAAAAGAGTAAGATACATCCAATTTGTTTTACCAAAAACAACAAAGAACAGTGAACTGATTCCCACAACTGTCACAACGCCCCAGGCATATAACGAGTGAAGAAGACTCATATCCTTATCGGTGGAGCCGGGAATTGCAGCTACAACAGGGCTGAGAAGAACCTCACTCAGGCCTGCCGAAACAGAGAAAATCACTGTGCCTATAACAAGCCCTATGTAAATATTATCTTTAAAAATAACGGGAGAAAGTGCATAGATACCCATACCGATTGTTGTCAGAACGGGCATTACCCTCACTGTCTTTTTTATATTAAAATGCTTTGAAAAAAAGCTAAAAACCAAATCCACACCCAGCTGTGTGCAGAAATTCACAAGCACAAGGGTACCAAGCAGGGTAAAGGATATATTATACATATTATGAAATGTAATAAACAGCATTGGAGGAAGGCTGAATATTGAAGACATTGACAAATATGCAAAATAGCATGACAGCTTTGTTCTTTTAAATTCACCTGTTATCATTTCATTCTCCTAAAACTTTAATCTTAATCCCTTTGGATAGTGATTCTTAGCTACACCATTGACAACCTTTACACCACCGGTGGCGCAACCATCAACACACACAACAGCCCATCCATTTTCACAGTCCACGGGAATTTCCTCACCGTGAAGATATTTTTTTAATCGCTCATCATCTGCAGACAATTCAATTTTTCTTTTGAACAGATTTCCCATTGCCATAAAAAACTGATGATGAGGCTGAATATAATTCTTCTTCAATTCACCGATTGTGACACCACAGGAAAAAGCAGCTCCATCCTTCACCTGAAAATCAGGTGTGAAATAAACAGGATTACCCTTATAAAGCGTTACATAAGTTTTGTCGTAATCTGTTAGTGTACTGTCAAGAAACTCAAAAACAGCCTTATCAACAGATGATTTCCTGACAGGCTGTTGCCTTGTGGCACTGCCTACGCCTAAGTTATTGTGAAGCACTGCTGCAAATTGCCCTTCACCTTTATTTATGTGTGGATATGAACGCCTTGTGTAGCTTATATTTTCACATTTACAGCCATCGAAGGCAACACCATCGGATGTGCATTTTATAACAGCCTCACAAGGCTTTACAAGCTCAAACTCAGGATGCTTCTGCAAAAATGAATCAATCATCATTTCATTTTCCTCAAGAGAAAATGTACATGTAGCATAGATTATGTAACCACCATTTTTGAGCAGCTTCACTGCATTGTCAAGAATCTCTGCCTGCCTTTGGGCACACATTCTAACATTTTCCTCGCTCCACTCAGAAACAGCAATCTCCTCTTTACGGAACATCCCTTCCCCTGAGCAGGGTGCATCACACATTATCAGATCAAAGGTATTCGGAAAGGTGTCTGCCAACCTTTTTGTATCCATACAGGTTGTCACAGTGTTTTTAAGTCCAAGACGCTCAATATTGCCTGTGAGAATCTTGCACCTTGAGGGAATAATCTCATTGGAAACAAGAACTCCATCCTCACCGAGTTTATTCTTAAGCTGTGTCGATTTACCACCCGGGGCAGCACACATATCAAGAACAGCCCAATTCTCCTCAATTTCGATGCACTCCGCAGGCATCATTGCAGCAGGCTCCTGAACATATATCATTCCTGCATGGTGATACGGATGATTTCCGATTTTGTCATAGTCAAGATAAAAACCATTTCCCACATAAGGAATTTTGCCGTTTGAGAAAACATCTATCCTGCTGAAATTCTCAAGTGAGATTTTATCCGTGTTTACACGGAATGCCTTCACTGGCTCTTGTGACAGTGTTTCTAAATACTTTTCATACTCATCACCCAAAAGTGATTTCATTCTTTCACTGAATGCAACAGGTAAATCAATCATCTGAAAGCTCCGTTTCTGCATAAAGCATAAGCATTGATAATGCTGTGATTGCTGCTGTTTCTGTTCTGAGAATCCTCTTACCGAGTGATATGATTTTTCCGTTATTTTCCCGTGCAAGCTCAATCTCCTTGGGTGCAAAGCCCCCCTCTGAGCCAATAAAGATACCGACATTCATTCCTTTTTTTAAGCTGAGAAGAGCACTCTTGGTTGCAGCCATACCATCGGCACATTCATAGGGCACAAGAAAGGCATCCATTTCCTTTGCTCTTATCACAGCCTGCTTATATGTAACCACCGATGAAACTACGGGTATTGAATTTCTCTTGCTTTGCTTTGCTGCACTTTCGGAAATTGCCTGCCAGCGAGTCTGCTTTGATTTTTTCTTCTTGTCATCAAGCTTCACAACACAGTTTTCCATTTCAACAGGAATGATTTCCTCAACGCCCAGCTCAACAGCCTTCTGAATGACAAGCTCCATCTTGTCACCCTTGGGAAGCCCCTGAAAAAGAAAAAGCTTAACAGGAAGACTTGTGTCATTGAAGTTTTCTTCAATAATTTCTGCCACAAGAGAAGCTGTGTAAATCTCAGTTATTTTACAAAGATTGCTCACGCCCTCACAGCTTACAAGGAAGGTTTCTCCCTGCTTCATTCTGAGAACATTTACAATATGATTATAATCACCGTCTGCAATAACAAAGCTGTTACCCTGACGGTTTTCTTTTTCTGCAAAAAAGTTGAACATTACACCATCTTCTCCAATAATTAGTCGGTTTTTATATTATAACAAAAGTTTTTTTATTAGTCTATAAATTTATGTGGTAAATATTATTTTATTGTGATAGAATTATTCACGGTGATGAAGAAATGATTAAGGCTGTTATTTTCGACCTGGATGGTGTTGTCATTGACAGTGAGCCTATTGCATACAGCATTTTGCAGGAGCTTGCAGGTCAATATGGTCATGCTATCCCTCTTAAGGATTATACAACAAAATATCTCGGAAGAACTGTTGCAAAGGGAATGGAAACAATGGTGGAGTCATTCAATCTGCCCATTGAACCCGATACCCTCTTTGAAATGTACTCCCATAAGGAAAAGATAAAAAATGAGGAAGGTATCCCCTTGAAGCCCGGTGCTGAGGACATATTGAAATATTTGAAGCAAAACGGATACAAAACAATTGTCGCGTCCTCAAGCACAAGAGAAAGAGCAGAAAAAATCCTTGCTGATAATGGTATTCTTGAATACTTTGATGACCTGGTTTTCGGCTACGAGGTGCCCCGAGGAAAGCCATATCCCGATATTTTTCTGAAGGCTTGTGAGAAG
>JAFODQ010000030.1 GCA_017380615.1 Clostridia bacterium
ATCCACACTGTATTTTGTCGCAACAGCTTGAATAAATTTGTTTGAGGGGTCGTGTGAATATGCCATTTCACCGGTTTTTTCATAGACCTTGGTGGTGGTCTCCTGTGAAGCCTGGGTAGGTGCCTGGGTTATCTCCGGTGTTGGAGTGGGCACAGGACGTGGAATAGTTGTCTGGGGCAGGTGAATAATTTCTTGTGTGAAAACCTCGTCCTGCGTTTGGGTTGCTTGAGAGGTTGCTGAGACTTCCTCCTGAGTGAAGCTTTCTGTTGGTGGTTGTGTGGATGCTTCCTCTTTCTGATTATTGCCGCCACAAGCACAAAGACTTGCCAACACACCTAAACATAAAAGGAAAGCAAAAAGTTTTTTTGACATAAAATCCCCTCCGTCCGGAATTTATTTTATCACAAATTTATTTATCTTGCAATTGATATATTATTATAATATAATAATAACAATAAATTATTTTAAGGTGGTGTAGTGTTATGTTTCTTTGTCCACAGCCAAAAAAGCTCGAGCTTAAGGGTGGATATTTCCGTTTCCCTGTCGGCTCACAGTTTCCGGTTTCAGAAAAAATCACTCCTTTTCTTTCACAGAAGGAGAGCTACCGTATTGAAATTGATGCACAGGGAGTGCACATTGAGGCAGCAGATGAAGAGGGTCTTTACTATGCACACACCACACTGGAGCAGCTTCAGTCGAATTACAGAGGCTGTCTGCCCTACATATATATCTATGATGAGCCATCATTCAGTTACAGAGGCTTTATGATTGACCCCTGCAGACACTTCTTTTCGGTTGAGCAAATCAAGAGGATGATTGATGCTGCGGCATATTTCAAATTCAACAAGTTTCATTTTCATCTCACAGATGATCAGGGCATTCGCATGGAGCTTGAGTCATATCCTGAGCTGACAGCAATCGGTTCTGTGAGATATGGGTCACACTTCGGCAAGGCACATGACGATGAGGAGCCTTATGGTGGCTTTTACACCAAGGCACAGCTTCGTGAAATTGTGGAATATTGCAAGGAGCGTTTTATTGAGGTGATCCCCGAATTTGATATTCCCGGTCACACAAGTGCAGTGCTTGCAGCAATGCCACAGCTTTCCTGCACGGGCGAAGAAATCAAGCCACAGACCACAGCAGGCATCTTCCCCGATGTGCTTTGTGTGGGAAAAGAGGAAACCTACCGTATGATTTATGCAGTGCTTGATGAAATCTGTGAGATATTCCCATCTGAATATATCCATATCGGTGGCGATGAGGTACCAAAGGCACACTGGAATGATTGTCCTCTCTGTCAGGAAAAGAGAGAGTCTCTCGGTCTTAAAACAATGGAGGAGCTTCACGGAGCTTTCTCGCAGGAAATCAGTGCATATCTTAAGGCGAGGGGCAGAAGGGCAATCTGCTGGAATGAGGCAATCCGTGGCGGCAATGTGGAAAATGACAACATCACTGTTGCATGGTGGATGGATAAAACAGATGCCTCCCTCAGGTGGCTCAACAACGGTGGACCCGTTATAATTGAGAGCTTTTCGCCATATTATGTTGATTATCCTCACGGAATGCATTCCCTTCGTGATATCTATATGAATAATCCAAAGAAGCTCAGAGGTCTCACAGACCTTGGCAAAAACTCCATTGTGGGTATTGAAAGCCCCGTGTGGACAGAATATATAACCACCTTCGAGAAGCTCACGCAGATGTGCTTCCCTCGTTGGCTTGCAGTGGCTGAAACAGCCTGGAATGTGGATGAAGAAAAGGACTTTCCGAAATTCCTTAAATCAACAAAATTCTTCTGTGAGATTTTAAGGGAGAGGGGCATAACTCCTGCCCCCGAGGGCGATTGGAACATTCTTCCTCACACAAGGCTGGGGCAGACACTTGGGTTTGTGAAAAACAACATTACAAAGAAAATGATTGTTGATTTCTTCAAAGGAGCAAATAAATGATTAAATATTCGGTTATCGGCACATCCTGGATAACAAAATCCTTCATTTCGGGGGCAGAGGATGTGGCTGATTTAGTCCTTGACGGTGTTTATTCCCGTTCGTTGGAAAAGGGCAGAGCTTTTGCAGAGGAAACCGGTGCGTTGAGAGCCTTCACCTCCTTTGAGGAGCTTCTTCAAAGCGACACAGAGCTGGTTTATGTGGCATCTCCTAATGTGTGCCATTACTCTCAGTGCGAGGCACTTCTTCAGAATGGAAAGCATGTTCTGTGCGAAAAGCCCGTTACAATAACGGCCCGTGAATGTTCGGAGCTCGTTTCCCTTGCACGGGAGAAAAATCTTGTGTTTTTTGAAGCAATAATGTATATGCACACACCTGCAAGGCAGCTTCTCAAGAAGAAAATCGAGGATATTGGAAGAATCAGAAGTGTTAATTTTGATTTTTCGCAGCTTTCATCAAAATACAAGGCTCTTGTGGACGGAGAGCTTCCGAATATTTTCAATCCCGAAATGAAGACGGGAGCACTCAATGACCTTGGAATATATTGCGTTTACCCTGCCATTGATTTGTTCGGTGAGCCGGTGGAGGTTGTACCTGTACAGCATTTTCTTTCAACAGGTGCAGACGGATGTGGTGCTGCAGCTCTTTGCTATAAGGATAAGCTTGTGAACATCACATATTCAAAGGTTGGTCAGAGCAGAGGTGTTTCGCAGATTATGGGCGATAAGGGTACAATCACTCTGGGTAGTATTTCTCAGGTGGATGAAATCTGCTTTTATAACACAAAGGGTGAAAGAGAAGAGCTTCTCGCCGACCTGGATAAAAAAATTCTTATGGGCAACGAGGCAAGAAGTGCAGTGGAATTTATAAATAATCCCAATAGCAGCTTTCTTAAGGAATGTCAGGAAATGAGTATAAGAGTGCTCAGCTGTATGGAAAAGATGAGGGTGGAAAATGCTTGAGCAGGAATTAAAGGAGTTTTTGCTGTCAAAGGGAGTCAGTGATGTTGGCTTTTCTTATGTTGAAGACAGCACAGCGGGAGAGCTAAAATACGCAGTGAGCATTGTGGTGAGGCTTTCAGATGCAGTGGTTGAGGAGATTACCAACGAGCCTACACCCACATATTTCAATCATTACAGGACGGTTAACGCGTTTATTGACAGATGCCTTCTTGAAGCAGGTCTTTTCCTGCAAAGCAGAGGCTATAATTACATAACAGTTGCAGCCTCGCAGAGTATGCCGGGCACACCATTTAACGGTCGCTACAGTCACAAGAAGGCTGCAAGGCTTGCAGGTCTTGGTGATATCGGCAAGAATTCACTGTTTATTCACAAGGATTTCGGCACAAGAGTACGCCTGGGCACACTTTTCACAGACTGCCCATTGCAGGGGGATGGTGTTCTTGAGGAGCGCTTGTGCACAGGCTGTGACAAATGTGTGAAGGCATGTCCCTCAGGAGCGATTCTCGGGAAGGATTTTGCACTGGGAGTTGAAAGAGAAGAAATTTTTGACGCTGCACTTTGCAGCCAGTATATGAAAAAGCAATTCCACCACATAGGCAGAGGTGTTGTGTGCGGAATATGCATGAAGGTTTGCCCATGTAACCGTTAAGGATGTGATTTTTTGGCAACAATACTCATAGCAGATGATGAAGAGCTTATAAGACGCCTCATAGGAGACCACCTTAAAAAAGAGGGTCACATGGTGCTGGAGGCAGCAGACGGTATTGAAGCTCTTTCCCTTTTCAATTCAAATAAAAAGGAAATAAGCCTGTGCATCCTTGATATTATGATGCCTGAGATTGATGGCTGGCAGCTTTGCAGAAAAATCAGGGAAACAAGTGGTGTCCCCATTATGCTTGTTTCTGCAAGGTCTCAGGATTTTGACCAGATAATGGGCTTTGAAAGTGGTGCAGATGACTATGTTACAAAGCCGTTTTCGCTTGTGGTCTTAAGTAAAAGAATCAACACACTTCTTCAGAGGGGTGCAACACAGACACCAACAAATCCCGTTGCAGAGGAAAAATATATTCTTGACGGTGTGGTTGTGGATGTTGATGCCTACGAGGTGACATATAACGGAGAGGTTATTGAATTCACGGTTAAGGAGTTTGAGCTTCTCAGAAAGTTTATCAAATCTCCTGGCAGAGTGTATTCAAGAGATAAGCTCATATCAACTGTGTGGGGTGATTTCTCTGCCACAGAGGGACGCACAGTGGATTCCCATGTGGCAAGAATAAGAACAAAGCTTGGTGATTGGGGCAATAAGCACCTGATTACCGTTTATGGCACAGGCTATAAGGTTGAGTGAAATGAAGATTAAGAAACCCGGTATCAGAGCAAAATTCTTTCTTGAGGTAGGCGCAATCATTGCAGCTTGCCTTATCGGCATTGCTTTTGTTAATTCTCAGCTTCTTGAAAGGGTGTATATGTGGAATATCGAGCACACCTTTGAATCCATTGCAGACGAAGCCTATAAGTCAGGAGATAATTATTTCCCGATTCTTTCCGAATATGAAAGAACACAGAATGTGAGCATAGATCTCTATGATGAGACAGATAACTATCTATATGAAGCTAAAAGCTCATATCTTTCGGGTAATAAAATCAATGTTATAAGCCGTAAAACAAACGATGACGGAAGCTATTTCAATGTGGTGTGCGCAGAGGGTAGCACAACACAATACATACTCTATGGTAAAAGCTTTGAAAATAACTATCACATTGAAATTTCAACGGAGATAAACCCTATTCAGGAGAATGCTTCTCTTGCCACAACCGTTACCACGGTTATAACTGTGCTTGCGTTGGGACTTGCGCTTGTGTTCATTTTTGACTATTCAAGAAGATTTACAAAGCCTCTTATTCAGATGAACGATGTTATGCAGAAAATTGCAGTGCTTGATTTCTCTGCAAAAACAGATATAGACAGAGACGATGAAATCGGAACACTTGCAAATAATATAAACACTGTTTCCGATTCTCTTGACAAAGCACTTACGGAGCTTCGTGAAAAGAACCTTCAGCTTCAGGAGGATATTGAGAAGGAGCGTCAGCTTGAAAGAATGAGGCAGGATTTTGTTTCCTCTGCATCTCACGAGCTGAAAACTCCCATAGCAATCATAAGGGGCTATGCAGAGGGTCTCAAAATGAATCTTGACGAAGGTGATGGGGGCTCGGCTGAGTATTGCGACATTATTATACGGGAATCGGACAAAATGAACCAGCTTGTTATCAATATGCTTGAGCAGTCTCTTTATGCATCGGGCACAAAGGCTCCTGAGAAGGATAGCTTTTCTGTTAAGGAAATGATTGAGGAGTTTCTCAAATCGGCAGAGCCCATATTCAAGGAAAAGGGAATTGCAGTGAATTACAAGGTTGATGATGCTCTTGTTTTCGGAGACAGAAAGCAGCTGACAACAGTGCTTTCAAACATTGTTCTCAACGCAGTGAGCCACGCTGCAGGAGAAAAGCGTATTGATATCACCACCCGGCGTGAGGATGGCTTGCTTAAGGTGGTTGTTTTTAATACGGGAAGCTTCATTGCCGATAAGGACAAGGATGGCATTTTCACCTCCTTTTACAGGGCAGACAAGGCTCATTCCCGTAAAGAGGGGAGATTTGGTCTCGGTCTTTCAATTGTGAAATCAATTGTCACAAATCACGGCTGTGATTGTGGCTTTGAAAATAAAAATGACGGTGTAGCCTTCTGGTTTACCGTGGAAATAGCAGATATAAAAGAGGGTAACTATGAAAATTAATTTTTGTATTCCAAGCCTTTTGGGAGTGGAAGGACTTATTGCAGATGAGCTTCGCTTCCTCGGGGCAGAGAATGTTACAGCAGAAAACGGAAGAGTGCTGTTCTCAGGTGACGAAAATATGCTCGCAAGAGTAAATATATGCTCACATTTTGCAGAGAGAGTGCAGATTCTTGTGGGCACCTTTGAGGCAAAGACCTTTGAGGAGCTGTTTCAGGGCGTTAAGGATTTGCCTTGGGAGCAGTGGATTGGCAAGGAGGATGCCTTCCCCGTAAAGGGCTATTCTCTCAAATCACAGCTTTTCAGTGTCAGCGACTGTCAGGCAATTATAAAAAAGGCTGTTGTTGAAAGGCTCAAATCAAAATATGGAATTTCGTGGTTTACGGAAACGGGTCCCGTGCATCAGATTCAGTTT
Organism: Clostridia bacterium; assembly: GCA_017380615.1. Lineage (GTDB taxonomy): Bacteria > Bacillota > Clostridia > Oscillospirales > Acutalibacteraceae > DTU089. The sequence continues at coordinate 6,122 of JAFODQ010000030.1, forward strand.
TCAATAATGAACGACAAGGCGACCCTTCTCATTGACACCACAGGTGCAGGTCTTCACAAGCGTGGCTATCGTCTTTCACAGAACGGTGCTCCGATTAAAGAGACACTTGCAGCATCACTGTGTGCTCTTGCGAAGGTGAGACATTATCACACGCTTTATGATCCTATGTGTGGAAGTGGTACACTTCTTTTTGAGGGCGCACTCTATGCACACAACATTGCTCCCGGTCTTCACAGACACTTCTCTGCAGAAAGATTTGATGTGCTTCCAAAGGGCATCTGGGCAGAGGAAAAGGAGAGAGCAAGAAGTCTTGAAAAGGTTGACACGGATTTTCAGGGCTTCGGTTCGGATATTGATCCTGCTGCAATAAAGATTGCAACAGAAAATGCAGCAAGGCTTCCTATCGGCAACAAGCTTCACTTTGAAAAAAGGGATATCAGGGATTTCAAGCGATACAGCGAAAGAGGAACTGTTATCTGCAACCCACCTTACGGTGAAAGACTTCTTGATTTGCAGGCTGCTGAGGAAATCTACAAGCAGATGGGCAGAGTCTTCACTCCTGAAAAGGGCTGGAGCTATTATGTGATCACTCCCGATGAGGAGTTTGAAAATTGCTTCGGCAGAAAAGCAGATAAGAGCAGAAAGCTTTACAATGGTATGATTAAATGTAGATTTTATATGTATTTCAAATAAAAAGCTACATATAAAAATTGCGAGGTAATTATGAAACATCTTTTTATTATTAATCCAACCTGCGGTAAGGGTATTTCCTTTGAGCGATGCGCAAAGGGAATCGAAGAGGCTGTGGAGGAATTGAATATCACAGACTATGAAATCCATGTAACCGAGGGTCCTAAGGATGGCTATAACTATGCAAAAGCACAGGTGGATAAGGGTGACCCCATAAGAGTCTATGCTTGTGGTGGCGATGGTACCTTGTGGGAGATTGTGAATGCCTGCGCCTGCAAGAAAAATGCTCAGGTTGCTGCATTCCCACTTGGTAGTGGTAACGACTTTATAAGAATTTTCGGTGACAAGAAGAATCTTCGCGATGTAAAGGACCACATCAATGGCACAGTTATGGAGTTTGACCTTATCAAATGTGGTGAGGAATATGCAATAAATCAGTGCTCCATGGGTCTCGATGCAGAGGTTTGTGCTCGTCAGGCTTCTCTCAAAAAGCTCCCCTTTATCAAGGGAGAGGCAGCCTATACTCTTGGTGTGCTTCTTCAGTTTTTTGGTGAAATGAAAAAGACCTTCACAATAAAGATTGATGACGAAGAGGAGTTCACATCAGATGTCCTTTTCTGTGTTGCAGGTAATTCCCGTTGGTACGGCGGCGGATATTTTGCAGCTCCGAAGGCACTCACCTATGACGGAGAATTAGATTTTGTTATAGTTAAGAAGGATGTTTTGCGAATATCTCTTCTTCCTCTTATTGATAAGTATAAGAGGGGCGAGCACCTCACCTGGGACAGAACAATCTATAAACGAGGAAAGAAGGTTACAATCAAGGCTCCCAAGGAGTCCGCTGTCAACATTGACGGTGAAGTTCGTTTTGGCAAGGAGGTTACCTTTGAAATCGTTGAAAAGGGAATCAACTTCGTTGTTCCTGCGTGTTCGGATTTCCTCGAAAGAGTAAGAAACAATAATGTCTGATGGTATTGTAATATTGACAATCCTCAGAATATTGTATAAAATTTAATTAAATAAATTCAGGAGGCAGAATTATGGAAATTGCTTTAATTATTGTAGGACTTTTACTTGCACTTGTTGTAGCAAATGTGCGTATTGTTCCACAGGCTCATGAGTATGTTATCGAGTTCCTCGGTAAATACAAAAAGACCTGGGGTGCAGGTCTTCATGTGAAGATTCCTTTTCTTGAGAGAATTGCAAAGAAAATCACTCTCAAGGAGCAGGTTATTGACTCACCACCACAGCCTGTTATCACCAAGGATAATGTTACAATGCAGATTGACACTGTTGTATTCTTCAAGATTTTTGATGCAAATATGTATTCATACGGTGTTGTTAACCCAATCAATGCCCTTGAAAATTTAACAGCAACCACACTTCGTAACATTGTTGGTGAGCTTGAGCTTGACAGCACACTTACCTCAAGAGATACTATCAACGGAAAGATGACAGCAATCCTTGACGATGCTACCGATCAGTGGGGCATGAAGGTTACCCGTGTGGAGCTTAAGAATATTATTCCTCCACAGGAAATTCAGCAGGCAATGGAAAAGCAGATGAAGGCTGAACGTGACCGTCGAGAAACTCTCTTGCAGGCAGAAGGCCATAAGGCAGCTGCAATCACCCGTGCTGAAGGCGATAAGCAAGCAATGGTTCTTGCTGCTGAAGGTGAAAGAGATGCAAGAATTGCCCGTGCAGAGGGTGAAGCAAAGGCACTTCTTCTTGCAAAGCAAGCAGAAGCAGATGGTATCCGTGCAATTCTTGAGGCAGATCCGTCAGCCGCTGTGCTTGAGCTTAAGAGATATGAGGCTCTTGTTAATATGGCAAATGGTCAGGCTGCAAAAATCATTGTGCCGACAGATGCTGTTGAGGTTGTAAAGAAGGACGTTCTCTTCAGCGAGGCAACAGGTCTCGGTGATACCACAAAGCAGGCAAAGCCGGCTCCTGCAAAAAAGAAAGCAGATCCGTGCTGTGATTAAAAAGAGGATCCCGTTGTGCGAAGGCACAACGGGATTTTTATTTTGAATAAATTCGGAACAGTGCTGCGTTGAAGGATGCAGGTGTGGGATGTGAGCATCATAGCAGCAAAAAAGCACCATCGCGAGATGGTGCTTTTACTCTTAGTTATTAGCTTCTGCTTCGTGCTTTATACGCAGTGATTCGTAGATTGGCTCCATCTTTTCCTTTGTGAGAGGATAGCCAAATCTGAAGATAAGCCAAACACTGGTGTAAACAATCGCAGGAATGATCGTGCAGATAAACATAATCTTCTTACTTGTATCATTTTCGGTAATGAAGCCGTTGCCTGCTGTGAGACTGTCATATTTTGCCCATTCAAGAAGGAAGAGTCCACCTGCATCTGCAATTGCCTGACCAAACTGTCTGCCAAAGGTGTATGCAGAGTAAACTGCACTTTCGTTTCTGATGCCTGTTTTATATTCCTGGTAGTCAATAACATCCATAACAACTGCCCAGCAGGTAAGGCTGACGAAGGTGTAGCCAAAGCCGATGAGAAGAAGGCAGGTCATGTACAGCCATGCGGGATAGATGCCCTGCTTGGGGTTGATCCAGTTAATAAAGGTTTCACTGTTTGCTGTGATGAAAAGGAAAACAGAGGTGATTGCAGAGATGATGGACATTCTTCCACAAAGCTCTTTTTTGCCGAATTTTGCCGCAAGCTTTGGTGTGAAGAGAATCAGCGCAGCCATTGGAAGATATGTGCAGATTGTGCCGAAAATGTTAAGACCTGTATCTGTGAAATAGTTTTTGTAAAGGTATGCGTTAAATGAACCGAACTGAAGCTGACCACTGATGAGAACGCCTGAAAGGGTAAGCATAACAAAGGGTCTTGATTTGAAGAGTCCCTTGTAAACACCCTTGAGGTCAACATTGCCTTCCTCAATTGATGGAACACGCTCCTTGACCATTCTGTGGCCGATAAGGTAAGCTGCAATGGAGAACACGCCCATAATGAGAGCGTATATAAGCATTCTGCTGCCGTCTGCAACCTCAATTTCCTTGCCGGTCTGCTCATCAAACACGCCTGTTCCCACAAAGATAACCATCGGAGCAATGAGAAGAACAGCTGCGCCACCAACACCCGAGCCAACTGAACGGGCTGTGGAGAGGAGTGTTCTGCCCTTAGGGTCATCTGTGATAACGGAGGCAAGTGAGCCGAAGGGAATGTTCATGGCTGTGTACATTGTGCAATATACAAGATAAAGCACAATCGCAAGCACAAAGAGCATCATGGGTCTCTCGGCTAAGAATTGGTTATAGAAAATTGAGTCGGGATCTCCGAAGGGAATAAAGCAGATAATTGTTGAAATTCCCAAAGGCACAGCCACAAGACGGAGATACTGACGGTATTTACCATCCTTGCCCGGCTTTCTCTTTGAAACAACTGCACCCCACAGTGGGTCATTAACAACATCCCAGAGACGGGTGATAATGAACATGTAACCAACAAGTCTTGGTGCAATCTTCAGAACGTCGGTCATAAAAACCTTAAGGTAGCTTGTTATGTATGTAAGGTTAAACATATTACCTGATTCAGCAATAGTATAACCGGCAACATCCTTAAACCCTATTTTATTTGGGTGATTGTTAACTTCTTTTTCTTTTTTTAATTTTTCCTTTGCCAAAAAATCATCTCCCTTTAGGGTGAAAGGAATTATCCGAACCGTGTTTTCTACAGGCGGATTTCCGTTCATCCTGTGTTAAAATACTCGCCAATCCGAAAGGATTAACTGCGTTTTTGCCTTGGCTGACCAAAAATCCGCACTGTATAAAATCTTCG
>JAFODQ010000031.1 GCA_017380615.1 Clostridia bacterium
ATCCCTGCATCTTAAAGAAACCTGAGAAAGCATTCTTCTTGTTATTTCCTTAACATCATCTTCAGAAAGAGAATTAAACACAATCATTTCATCAATTCTATTTATGAATTCGGGTTTAAAATAGTTTTTTACCTGAGACATAACATATTCTTTAATTCGCTCTGTGTTTTTGTTTTCACACGACATTTCATTGAAGCCAATAAAAGTGTTTTTTGTAATAAACTCGGCACCGATATTTGATGTCATAATTATTATACTATTTTTGAAGCTGCATTGTCTTCCGTTGGAATCTGTGAGAATCCCATCCTCAAGAACCTGAAGAAGAATGTTAAACAAATCTGAATCAGCTTTCTCTATTTCATCAAAAAGAACGATGGAATACGGGTGCCTTCTGATTTTTTCTGTCAGCTGTCCCCCCTCATCAAAGCCCACATAACCAGGTGGTGCGCCTACGAGGCGTGACACCGAATGCTTCTCCATGTACTCTGACATATCGAACCTTATTATACTCTGCTCGGAGCCGAAAACACATTCAGCAAGAGCCTTGGTAAGCTCTGTTTTACCAACACCGGTTGGTCCGAAAAAAATAAATGAGCCTATAGGTCTGTTAGGGTTTTTAAAGGACACTCTTCCCCTTCTCACAGCTTTTGAAACAGCAGTGACAGCCTGCTCCTGACCCACAACTCTTTTTGAGAGCTGTTCTTCAAGCGAAAGAAGATTTTCACATTCATCCTTTGTAATTCCGGAAACAGGAACTCCGCAAACATCCGATACAACACCGGTAACATCATCTGTTGTTACCTGCTGCCTCAATAATTGAGAAGAATCCTTCCATTGCTGTTTTTTATTTTGCAGAACAGTGGCGATTGCCTTTTCTTTATCCCTGAAATCTGCCGCAACTTCAAAATCCTGCTTTTCTATAGATTCCATTTTCTTTTTAGAAATATCATTGAGCTTTTTCTCAAGAGCAGTTATTTCCTCCGGTGGCGTAACACCTTTTAATTTAACACGAGATGCTGCTACATCAATTATATCAATTGCTTTATCAGGGAGATACTTATCATTAATATACCTTATGCTCAGATTAACAGCCGATTCAATAGCTTCATTTGTTATAATGACTCCGTGATGTTCTTCATAAAGAGCTTTCAAGCCCTGAAGCATTTTCACGGCAGTTTGTGCATCAGGCTCACCGACAGTAACTGTTTGAAATCGTCTTTCCAAAGCAGCATCCTTTTCAATATATCGTCTGTATTCATCAATGGTTGTTGCACCTATTACCTGAATTTCACCTCGCGCAAGTCCCGGCTTCAATATATTGGCCGCGTCAACTGCACCCTCAGCAGAGCCTGCCCCCACGATATTGTGAAGTTCATCAATAAAAAGAATTATATTCCCGTCAGCCGAAACCTCTTCAATTATATTTTTTATTCTTTCTTCAAAGTCACCTCTGTACTTTGTGCCTGCAACCAAACACGTCAAATCAACGCTAATTATCTGCTTTCGTCTTAGAATCTCCGGTACATTTCCTTGAGATATGGCAAGGGCAAGACCTTCAGCAACTGCAGTTTTTCCGACACCAGATTCCCCTATGAGACAGGGGTTATTTTTTGTTCTGCGGCAAAGAATTTCAATAACCCTCTGTATTTCCGAATCCCTGCCGATCACGGGGTCAACTTCGCCTTTCTGACACAATTCAGTGAGGTTCCTGCTATATTTGGCAAGTGTTGCTTTTGAATTCACAGCGGATTTTTGAGTCCCCTCCTTGGCAGTGCCTCTATCTGAATTATATCCGCTGAAAAATTCATAGGGCTGTGCACCAAGGGATATAAGAATTCTGCAGGCAGCACATTCACTCTCGTGGACAAGGGAATTTAGAAGCTGCTCCGTTCCTGCACCGACACTTGATTTCTTATCATTTAAAGCTAACGCATTTTCGATAATTCTTCTGCAACGCGGAGAAATGTCCGCAGGCGTAAGTGATGTTGGCATTCCGATTCCAACAATTGCTTTAATTTGCTCCTCCACCTTCTTCAATGTTATTTTTTTCACGCCAAGGATTGATGAAGAAATCATTCTTGAATCTGAAAGCAAGCCCATTAAAATGTGCTCACTTCCGATATATGTGTGTCCCATATTTTCTGCACACTCAACAGCGAAATTCAATGCATTGTTTGCGCTTTCGGTAAATCCCGTAAATTTATACATATTATCTCCTAATTTTTACTTACAACAAGTGTAAGCATTGTAAAATCATCATTTTTCTTTGGCTGAGTATGACGAATACTCTCGGATAATTCAGTTGTGAAAGCCTGAACGCTTCCCTCGTCAAACACCTTCAATGCATTTCTCAACTGCCAGAAATCCTCATCTCTTACACCATCAGAGCAAAGAACAACAGCATCACCCGATGATAGATTGACAACGCATTTCGCGGGCTTGATATTACTGATAATACCCATAGGAAGAGATTCTGCCATAACATCGGAAACCTTACCATGGTGCTTCACAACAGAAGATTGTGCACCACATTTATAAAACTCTGCTCTGCCTGAGTATAAGTCGATTGCAACAAGATCAAAGGTAACAGAACATTCATCACCCGATTTGGAAATAAGCGATGTGTTAACCGTTGAGACCACAGATTCTATTCCAAAACCACCTTTAATGAGCTTTTCTGTGAGATTAACAGCAAGCGCAGAGGAGACTGCTGCTGTGACTCCTGTCCCCATACCATCACATATAACAGCATAAAAGATACCATTATCATCCGTGAATATTGAGAAGCTATCTCCACAATATTTTTGATCATTTGCGTTATACTGCTCACTACCGGTGACAATATTATATTTTGGTTTTTCGTCAAAAACAGCTTTAACATAATCGGTATATTCATCTGTATAGGCTAAAAACAAGTTTCTTCCCGTTACATCTTCAAGCTGACTCACAAGACCTTTGAGCCTCTTTATATCAACAGGAAGCTTCACTCTTAATTCAATACGAATTCTTTCGGAACCATCCACAACACAGCAGCTGTCAATTACATTCAAGCCTGCACCGATTGCACACACCTTGCATTGTCTTGCAATATCAACATCATGACTTATTGTATCCTCAATTTCATCACACAGCGACAGCAAGAGTCCTGAAACATTTGTGAATTGCTCAGATGCAAGCGATTGTATCTCCTTGATTCTGTTTTCATTCTTCTCATTAAGCTTACATTCAGAGAAAATCTTATTATATGCCTCACAAACACTCCCCGATTTTATGCAGAATGATGTGAAATCTGTGGGTGTATTTTTATAATCAAGATAATCACCCTGTTTTTTCAGCTCAAGCAAATCAGAGAAGCATTTCTTTGTGTTATCTGCTCCTTCACCCCAACAGCTGTCACTCAAGCCACAGCCCGAGCAAACGGTGTTTCTCACCTTTTCGGGGATAATATTTATATCTGCTTTATCAGACTTGGATAACGCCTCATTCACACAATCAAGTGTCTGACAGATTTCGGATGAAAACTCCGATGCACGATACAGCTTATTAATAACATTATTTTTAACAGATTCAATGATGGGAGATGTAATCTGCGGATGAAAAAATGCTTCCAGCTGATCAGTAAACCGATAACTTATCAAAAAAAATAAAACCGAACCAATAAGACACTCGGCAACAGGAGTATATATCCTTCCATCATAGCCGGAAATTATCCCCACAGCAATGCCCGAAAGACAGAATGAAACAACAGATGATACTCTTCCAATAGATGACATTGCACCGGAAAGAAGTCCACCCATTGAATAAAAAGCCATTGTGAAAATATCCGATGTACCGAAGCCAAGGGTAACACCACAGCATACACCAACAATTGCACCGCCAGATGCTTTTCCGTAATAGCTACAGAGTAATATGATAAAAACTGCAATGATATGTGCAAGAGAAATGTTGAAAACAACGGCATATTTCAAGGAGAGCAAAAGAATTGATCCACTTATTATAATTGATGTTATTTCCTTTGAGGTTGAGGCTGACAGCCCACCTTTTACAGCTAAGTGATTTTTGGTTCTATAAAAAACGAAAGCCACAGCTCCTGCCGTAATTGCTTCGCAACAGCAAACAATCAAACTAAAAAAAGTGAAGCCACCCGAAAGCTGAACAGCCATTCCGGTTACAAAAACAGAAGTAAACGAAACAAGCAAAGGTATATAAATTTTTTTCTCGATGCTCCTGAAAGCTTTAAGGGATCTGATAATTACTGCGGCAGCAAGCACTGATGCCGTGTAACGCAGTGCATTAACAGAATCCAGCCCCACAAAATATCCCAAACAAGCACCTATGGTTGCTGTGATAGTATATGATCCCGAAACAGCGCTCACAAATGCAACACCAAATGGTGAAAAGTTTTCATTAAAGCCCGAAAGGCTGAAGAGTACACCAAGCCCCATGCAGCAGATGTGTCGTAACATTTTATTGATGTTTATCTTTTCTGCAAGCTTATTCCCCTTCTCTTTACACACCCTCACAGCTTCGTAAACACTCATAAAATTTCTCCAATTAACCATTTTTTTACAATTTTAATTCATAGAAACAAAAATAATAGTCACAATATGGTGTTGGTTTAAAAAACTATTTGTCGATAAAATAACAAAAAGCCAAAATCTTTTATCATTTTGGCTTCAGAAAATATTTTATTTTAAATTTTCAAAACGGATTTTTGTCACTTGTTCCTTTCGCGGGATTGGAATCATTTTCATCCCGGAAAAATTCCAGCGGTCTCTCTTTAATTCTTCTGGTTTCACCCTGTGCAATTGCAGGGAAATCATTATCATTATCCGCTGTGGGCTGAATATTATATGTTCCGTATGCATTTACCATCTCCGATGATGTTTCAGGACACCTGTCAAAGGATGTTGCTGCAATATCAAGAGGCACCTCAAAATTTTCTTTATCGTTATTTCGTTTAATTTTTTTCATAATACCACCCTTAAAAGAAGATGTTAAAAGTATATCCCGAAAATATTGAAATATAATTTTACTGTTATGTATTGCCTTGACTTTTGATTAAATTTTGGTATAATTGTTATTGTTTAAACAGAATAATAAATACGCCTCCATAGTTAAATGGATATAATAAACCCCTCCTAAGGGTTAGTTATAGGTTCGATTCCTATTGGGGGTGCCAAAAAAGAACGAAGCTGTTGCTTCGTTCTTTTTTATCCAAGCCGACAGGCTTGGTATATCATCACGCGTCAGCGTGTATATCATCGCCGCAGGCGTATATCATCACACGAAGTGTGCATAACTGTCGGCTTGATGATATGCAAAACTGCGTTTTGATGATATGCAATTCCCGCGGAATTGATGATATACAATGCTGCGCATTGATTTTATGATTTCTTTTAAAAGTCCAAAATTCCATTAGCAAGAATTTTTTGCTAATAAAATTAAATGAAATTATGATAAAATGTCATCCACCTCCCAAACTCCTAAGGGTTAGTTATAGGTTCGATTCCTATTGGGGGTGCCAAAAAAACACTTGAACATCAAGTTCAAGTGCTTTTTTTGATATATTTAACATCGGCTTTATTTAAGCTCAAAAACAAGCTCTCCACCGTTTGTAATTTCCTCATAGGTCAGATAATTTTTTTCAACCTCAAAACCGTTAAGCTTAACGGTTTTGATAAAGAGGAAATCGAGTGGATTTTTATCACAGCTTATTTTAAGTGTATCAGAAATTTTGCAAGAATGAAATTTTTTATCCAACCTGATTTCAGCTTTCTTGAAAAGCGGTGTATTCAGATAATATTTCGGATCAGCAGGACAAACCTGAGAAAAACCCAATGCAGAAAGCACATACCAGGCAGAAAGCTGTCCCACATCCTCATTACCACAAAAGCCGTATGCCCCCGTGCGATAGGCTTCTTTCTGAACACGTCTTGTCCAGTACTGCGTTCTTTCGGGAAGACCGAGAATGCTGAAATAGTGAGTTATGTTGTGACAAGGCTCATTAGAATGGTTGTAATCATCGTTCCAGAGGCTTTTCAAATCTGCTTTCTCAAAGAATTCTTCGAGAAGCTCAACAGTTCTTTCTGCTCCGAAAAGTCTGCTCAGACCCTTTATATCATAGGGCACAAACCAAGATTGCTGAAAAATATTACTTTCAACTGTTCCATCATCATCATATCTGTCTTCCTCAAAAACAAACTCACCATTTTCTTTGCGAGGTGCCAAAAACTGCAGGGCTTCGTTGTAGTTTTCTCCGTAGCGACTCGCTCTCTCGGTGAAAAATTTTGCATCTTCAGCTTTGCCTGAATACTCGGCAAATTTCGCCATGGTAAAGTCTGCCAGCAGGTATTCAAGAGTATCACTCAGCTTTCCGGGTACATAGCATTCCTCAAGATATGTCTTGCAGTCGGGTCTGATTGATCTGAATTTCTTTCCACCGAGTTCTTTCAGGCAAATGCTCGACGCCTTCGATATTTCATATGCCTTTTTGATATCATAAGGAAGAATTCCTTTGACAACAGCATCAGCAAGAACAATAAGACCCGGATCGCCGACCATACAGCCTGCATTGATGCCCATAAGCTCCCAACGAGGGAACGATGAGTTATTCAGCTCTGCGATTTTAAGCAGAGAATTTATTTCATCACGCACCATATCGGGACGGATGATGCTCAAAAGAGGAAATTCACTTCTGTAAACATCCCAACCGCTGAACACTGTTCTTTGCTTATAATCAGTGTTTTCAAATATCTGATTGTTTATTTTGTATCTGCCGTCAGTATCAGCCATTGTGCGAGGGTCAAGAAGCGCGTGGTACAGACAGGTGTAGAAAAGCTTCATGTCGGTTTCGTCCGTACCAGAAACCTTTATACATGAAAACACCTCTTCCCATTTTGCAAGAGCATTTTCCGACATAGTGTCAAAATCTGAGTTTTCGCATTCTGCGAAGAAATTCTTTCTTGCGCCCTCAATATCAACATAAGAAATCGCACATTTTATCGTTAAGGGTTCGCTGATATCTTTTGAAAAATCAAGAAAAACGCCCAAATCCTCACCTTCAGCTACATCGGTGAAATGTTCACTTTCAAAAAATCTTTTGTTTATTAACGGGTGCGAAAATTCCATAACGAAATATACATCATAAAAAATCTTACCATCACCATGACCGAAACCACCGCCTGCAGGGGTGCATTTGATATGACCCTCTATTCTTCTTTTGTTTATGATATCAATTTTCTGATAATCCGCCTTGCCGCCAATTCTTCTGCTAAAATTGATTATTATTTTTTTCTCGGAATCGGCAGGGTATGTAAATCGCAGACATCCTGCATGCTCCGAGGCTGTACATTCGGCAAGAACATTATACCTATCCAACATAACAGAGTAATATCCCGCACGACTTTTTTCATTTTCATGAGAAAACTCCGATTTCCAGCCGCGTGTGCCTTTTGTGAATGGTAGCTCTTCGTTACTTCCACTTCTCAAGTCGGTGTCTTCCGTTACGGGCATAACCTGAAGATTTCCCAAATCTCCGTACCAGCCTATGCCACTCATATGATTGAAGCTGAAACCTTCAATTGTATTGTGGCAGTAGTTATAACCACTTCCGTTATCACCACCACTGACAGTATCCGGTGAAAGCTGAACCATTCCACCTGGCACACAGGCACCCGGATATGTTTTTCCACCACCGTGGGATTTTTCAATCTGACCGTCACCGACTGTACCTATCATAGTATCGACATATAAAGCACAACCCATAAATAAACCCCCATTGTGCGAACCTTTTAAAATTACACAAACACTGAAATTCATTCTAACACAAAAAAATTAAATTACAACTCCGATTTTGCATTGAGAAGGAAATATTAAATACCAGAATAATAATTATAGTATATTACTGCAATAATATACTGTCGTTTATCTTTTATCAAGCCTTTTACTAAAATGAACAGTTATAATCGAATAATGTTCTATTTGGTAAAAGAATAACATCATAATAAATGAAGATGCATGAAACGATGGGATTTGCAGGGATTTTATGCGATTAAAACACTATGCACCTCCCAAACTCCTGAGGGTTAGTTATAGGTTTCCTATTGGGGGTGCCAATAAAAGCACTTGAGCATCGAGTTCAAGTGTTTTTGATTATATTGAAAAATCACCCACAATATGCTATCATATTTATATAAAATTTTGGAGGCGTGAATATGAAGAAGATTCTTCCTTGGATATTTGGTATTTTAGCTGCTGCTTTTGTTGCTTTTGTTGGATTATTTATCTTTTGCATACCTGTAAATGCTCACAGTCCCGCTTTCCTGATACTTTGCTCAATCGTGGTTTTTGCAGGAATCTTTTTTGTAAGATTGTTTCTCGGAAATACGGATTTCGGATGGCAGATCACATATAAAAAGACAGGCTCCAAGGGCAGAAAGAAAACAATCAGAAAATTCAATTTCAATCTTAAATATTACATTTTCCCCATTGCAATGCTTGCTGTGATACTAATAATTGCGATTTCAGGAAGCACATTTTTCAACGCAACTGAATATTCCTCAATTCTTCAGGTAAAAAATTCTGATTTTTCACAAGACCTTGCAGAATCTCTCGGCACAGATTCAATTGCACTTATGGACACCGCATCTGCACAGATGCTTGGTGACCGCGAAATCGGCTCACTTTCTGATGTTGTAAGCCAGTTTGATGTTGCCACAAATTACACACAAATTGATTATAACGGAAAGCCAATAAAGGTGGCAGCTCTTGTTTATGCAGATTTCTTCAAATGGATTAACAACAGAGATACGGGTATCAAGGGATATGTAACTGTTAACCCTGTTTCAATGTCAGCATCCTTTGAAACCTCAAGCGGAATGAAATTTGTACCGTCTGCATATCTCCTCGAGGATGCTCGCAGACACATCTGGCTTCAATATCCGACACTCATTATCGATAATCTTCATTTTGAAATTGATGAAAGCGGAAAACCATACTACATCTGTTCAATTGTTGATAAAACAATTTCACTTTTCGGTGGCAAAACAATAAAGGGCTGCATTGCCCTTGACCCGGTAACAGGAGAAACATATAAATATGATGTTTCAAACACTCCGCGGTGGATTGATGTTGTTTTCCACGGAGACCTTATCTGTGAACAATACAACTGGCTTGGAATGTACAGCAACGGCTTCCTTAACAGCTTGTTTGCAAAGAAAGATTGCAAACAAGTGACAACATATTACACAAGCGAAGAAGATACAGAAGATGTTGTTCCTGTTACAGATTTCGGTTACATTGCCAAGGATGGAGACATCTGGATTTATACGGGGATTACATCCGTTAATGGTGACAGCTCAAACATCGGCTTCCTTCTTGCAAACGAGCGCACAGGTGAAAGCAGATATTATTCAATTGCCGGTGCAGATGAAAAATCTGCAATGTCAGCAGCCGAGGGTGAGGTTCAGGAAAAGGGATATCAGGCATCCTTCCCATCGCTCATAAATATTGATGGAAATCCTACATATATAATGGTACTTAAGGATTCGGGCGGACTTGTGAAGCTGTATGCAGCTGTTAATGTGGAGCAATACAACATTGTTACAACAGCACCCACACAAAGCGAATGCATTACGCAATACAAAAGCCTTCTTGGCATTGACACAAGCAATGCACCTTCTCAAGCAGAATTAAAAGCTCAGATAACAATTTCTGACATTAAATATATTGACATTGACGGAAATACATATATCTACATTATCGATACACAAAACAACATTTACAAAGCAAAGGCTTCTTCAAATGAAGAAATGCTTCTTCTGAAGGTTGGCGACAGTATATCAATAACACACACAGATAAAAAACTAATTACTGCTTTCAAAAAGTAAAAACAACTGCTTATCCCTAACCGGATAAGCAGTTGTTTTATTTATTTCTTTTCTTTCTTCTTAAATATAAAAAACTTGCTGAAAAAATAATTGAAAATCACAACAAAAACAGAGAGAATGAGCTTAATAATAAGCTGACCGGTTATTGTAAAGCCGAAGAGTGTAAATGATCCGTTTCCAAGATGAAGAATGCTTATAAACAGAACCAAACCCACCTCTTCAAAGCCAAAGCTGAACAATCTTGCAGCAACAAACTCCAGGAACTCTTTAACAGCAACATTGGGCTTCCAGCTTTTAGAATTGAAAACATAAAGCTTATTTGTTACAAAGGCAACAACCACACCTGCAAACCACGCAACAGCGTTATTGAAAAGGTAAAGACCTTCGCCGAAAAGCTTGGTGCATATCAGGAATGCAAAAAGATTTGCTAACGTAGTGAGCACACCAAATATAGCATATAAAACAAATTCTTTATACTTAGCAAATAGCTCTTTAACCTTTTTCATCATCCTCAACCAGATGCTCCTTTAAAATATAGATTGGCCTATTTTTTGATTGAATAAATATTTTCGAAATATATTCACCGAGAATCCCCAGGCAGAAAAGCTGCATTCCACCAAGAAAAAGCACAAGAACAACAATTGTGGCATAACCTGGAACATCAATCCCAAAGAACAGCTTCTGAATAATAACCACAAGAAGATATATAATGGATGCAGCCGAGGTTGTGAGACCAACACCCATTGACAGCTTGAGTGGTAAGGTGGAAAAAGAAACAACACCATCTATTGCATATTTAATAAGCTTCCATAGGCTCCACTTCGTTTCACCGAATTCTCTTTCATTGACTTCATAAGGAATATATTTCGTGTTGAAACCAACCCAGCTGAAAATACCCTTGGAGAAGCGATGTGCTTCAGACATGCTGATAATCGCATCAACCATTGGTCTTTTCATAAGACGGAAATCAGAAGCACCGTTAACAAAATCAACCTCTGCCATTTTGTTTATCAGTTTATAGAAAAGTGATTTAACACCTGAAATCGCCTTCCCCTCTTTGCGATTTGCCTGATACGCAGCAACACAATCAACAGAAGAATCCTCACCCATTTCTTTAAGCATTTCAACAACAACCGAAGGATGCTGCTGAAGGTCTGCATCTATAATGCAAACAAGCTCTCCCCTTGCTTTTGAAATACCGGCATACATTGCTGCCTCTTTTCCAAAATTACGACTGAAGGTGAGCACCTGAACACGGGATGAATCACATGCATAGAGTTTTTTTAGTTCTTCACCGGTTTTGTCTGTGCTGCCATCGTTCACGAAAACGATTTCATAGTCCGGCACAAGACCACAAAAGGTTTTATTAACTTCTTCATAAAAGCGATTTATATTTTCTTCCTCATTAAAACAAGGAACAACAAATGATAATTTCATTTTTACTCCTGACTCTTCTGAATAGTTATGAGATAACTCACTTTTTGCTAGTATATCATAAATAATATACTTTTTTCAACAATTGTTGTTAAAATATAGAAAACATTAAATTTTTGTGATAAAATAAAGCAAAATTAATCTAAAAGAGGTTTTATATATGAAAAAAGACCATTCACAAAGAGCGGCAGAGTTATTTTGCAACGGGGCAAACTGCAGCCAGGCTGTTCTTGTTGCTTTTGCAGAGGATTGCGGCATGAGTGAAGAAGTAGCGATGAGACTTTCCTCCTCGTTTGGTGGAGGTATGGGCAGGCTTCGCGAGGTGTGTGGTGCTGTTTCCGGAATGTTTATGGTTGCAGGACTTCTCAAGGGCTACACAACAGACGACCCAAAAGAGAAGAAGGACGGACACTATGCACTCATTCAACAGCTTGCAGAGGAATTTAAATCAGAGCACCAAACAATTATCTGCAGAGATTTGCTTGGAAATTTAGGCAAATCCACCTCCCCCATATCCGACCCCCGAACAGCTGAATATTACAAAGCAAGACCGTGTGTGAAATTTGTTATTACTGCAGCTGAAATATTGGATAGACACTTTTTCAATGATTAAGATAAACCCCTCACAGAATTAATCTGTGAGGGGTTTCTTATGGGATAAATTAATTTTGATGCACTACACCGTTGGCACGGTGAAAACAGAGAAAATCTTTTGCAGGAGGTTCATGATTAATGCGAAAATGCTTTCAAAGTTAAGAAGCTGGGTGTTGGAAGATGAAGGATTATTGACA
>JAFODQ010000032.1 GCA_017380615.1 Clostridia bacterium
GAAATGTCGTGTAAAAGCACAGAAAGAATCAAAGAATATGTTATGTCTCAGGTGAAGAACTATTTTAAACCCGAATTCATAAACAGAATTGATGAAATGATTGTGTTTAATTCTCTTTCTGAAGATGATGTTAAGGAAATAACAAGAAGAATGCTTTCTCAGGTTTCTTTAAGATGCAGGGATGCTGGATTGGAAGTTGTTTTTTCAGAATCAGTGGTTGACGAAATATCGAAAGTCGGTATAAATTCTGTCTATGGCGCAAGACCATTAAGACGCGCTGTTACAACACATATTGAAGATTTCCTTACAGAGAAGTTTCTTTCAGGAAAACTAAAGTCCGGTGGTAAATGTACTGTTGACTTTCAGGACAATGAGTTTGTTTTCAAGTGTTAGATTCCATTGTTCCGATAATTAGCATACCCACGAAGCCTACGCCAATTGTTGTCTTTGCGCATTCGATAAGGTCATCTGTGATGAGCAGAAGCTCATAATGATTGCTTAAATGAGATGCATTGTATAAATACACAACAGATAGAAGCAGTGTTGTAAAAACTATTAAAGTCACCCTTATAATAAATCGTGTGTTAGTTCCAAGTTTTTTGTAGCTGATCCACGATTTCTTTATTTTGTTCATTAAATTATCACCATAAAAAATAATAAGGTAAATTTTCAATCAATTCAATGGTAATTGAACCCAAAATGTTGTTAAAATACTTGCATTAGCATACTGTATTTGGTATAATTAGCAAGTATTTAATATTTTCATATGAGGTGCAGATTATGAAATGTCCTTTTTGCAGTTTCGAGGAAAGTAAGGTTATTGACTCTCGTCCCACAGACGAGGGCGAGCGTATCCGTCGCCGCCGTGAGTGCATGAGCTGTGCTAAACGCTTCACAACCTATGAAATCATTGAAAGTGTGCCCATCGTTGTTGTAAAGAAAGATAAGTCACGCGAGGTGTTTGACCGTGATAAGCTCTTTAACGGTATGATGCGTGCTTGTGAGAAGCGTCCCGTTTCTGTTGAGGTTATCGAAAAGGCGATAGATGAAATTGAGGCAGAGCTTCAGAATTCACTTGATAGAGAGGTTACATCTGTCAAAATCGGTGAGTATGTAATGGATAAGCTCAAGGATATTGATGAGGTTGCATATGTGCGCTTCGCATCTGTTTACCGTCAGTTTAAAGATATCAACACCTTTATGAGTGAGCTCAAAAAGCTTCTCATTGAAGATTAAATTTTAAGGCTACCCCCTGGTAGCCTTAAATTCGTGGTAGGTAGTTTATGTCAGGTTTTATTTGTCCTGTTTGTAAATGTGAGCTTGGTAGAAAACAAGGGGTGTATTTCTGCCCGAAGGGTCACTCTTTTGATATATCAAAGTTCGGTTATGTTAACCTTCTTATGTCACAGCAAAGCTCACTTAAGCGTCATGGTGATGATAAGGCGATGGTCCTTGCCCGCAGAGGCTTTCTTTCAAAGGGCTATTATCAACCCTTGTGCGATGCATTATGTGATGTTATATCCTCAAATGCTTCTCGAGATAGCGTGATTGCTGATGTTGGCTGTGGTGAGGGGTATTATTCATCTGCAATTTTCTCTCGCACAAATGCAAGGTTTTACGGAATTGATATTTCAAAAGATGCCTTGCGATTTGCTTCCCGTTCTGTTCCTGATGGTGAGTTTGCTGTTGCAAGTGCTTTTCAGCTTCCTTTCGGTGACAAGAGCATTGATATAGTAGCCAATGTTTTTGCTCCGTCTGCTTATAGTGAGTTCCATCGCATAATGAAGGATGCTGGCAGGCTTATCAAGGTGGTTCCTCTGGAGGAGCACCTGTGGGAGCTGAAGAAGGCTCTTTACGATGTTCCGTATAAAAACAAACCTGAAATAAGAAATGATGAATTATTTAATCTTGTTGAGTCACAAGAGTTGAAGTATGAAATTCAGCTTGACAATCAGGCTGATATTGATAATGTTTTTAAAATGACACCGTATTATTACAAAACGGGCAGAAGAGAGGCTGAAAGGCTTTCTTTTCTCGGGCAGTTGACAACAACTGTTCACTTTGCAATTGAAGTTTATGAAAAGAGGTAATCTTATGTTTGAAAATAATTGGGAATCATTAAATAGTCGTAAGGTGCCTGAATGGTTTGGTAAGGCAAAGTTCGGCATATTTATTCATTGGGGGCTTTATAGTATTCCTGCATATGCTCCGGTCAAGGATTATGCAGAGTGGTATGGTTATTCTTGTAACATGGAAAACTGCCAGACTGAGGCGCAGGAAAAATACAAGGCTTATCATAAAGAACATTATAATTCAAGACCTTACTATGATTTTAAGGATGAATTCACAGGTGAGCGTTTCGATGCAGAAAAATGGGCAAATCTTTTTCAGCGCGCAGGTGCAAAGTACATAAATTTCGTTTCTAAGCACCACGATGGTTATTGTCTTTATGAAACCAAATATGCACCAGGTCTCAATTCTGTTGAATGTGCACCCAAGAGAGATTTCCTTATGGAGCTAAAAAACGCACTTGAAGGAACTGATGTTAAATTCGGTGTTTATCATTCTGTATATGAGTGGTGGCATCCGTATTACCTTGAGGACCCTGAAAAATATGCCCTTGAGCACCTTCATCCTATGCTTAAAGAGCTTGTGGAAAAATATCAGCCTTACACTCTTTTCACGGATGGTGAGTGGGAGCACGAAAGCTCGGTGTGGCATTCCACAGAATTTTTACAGTGGCTTTACAATGAATCTTCCGTTAAAGATTTCATTGTTCCCAATGACCGTTGGGGTAAAGAAACACGAGGCAGAAAGGGTGGTAACTTTACCACAGAATATGGCATCATAGATGTTTATCTCGGAACAGAGAGAAGAATTGAAGATGTTGAGCTTGACAGACCCTTTGAGGAATGTCGTGGTATAGGTTGCTCCTTCGGCATTAATAAAGAAGAGGGCTGTGAGAATTATCTCACAGTTAAAGAACTCCTTAAAACTCTTTGCTCTCTTGTTTCAAAGGGTGGTAATTTCCTTCTTAACATCGGTCCCGATGCTGACGGTACAATCCCTCCACTTATGGAGGAGCGTCTTCTTGGGATGGGCAAGTGGCTTCAGGTTAATGGAGAAGCAATTTACGAAAGTGAGGTTTATTGCAATAAATCTCCTGATGGTATTTATTACACAAGAAGAAACGGATATATCTATGCAATCACAGAGAAATTCCCATCAAAGGAAACTGTTTTTGAGGCAGTTGATTTCAGCGATGGTTATGAAATAACACTTCTCGGAAGTGATGCAAAGGTATTTGCAGAAAATCGTGATGGAAAGCTTGGTCTTAAGGCTGATATCTGCGACCCTGCAGACATTGAATCAGAACATCTTTATGTTTATAGAATTAAATAATATGTCACATCCTATTAAGCATTTTAAAGTTATCACAAAGCATCGTCATGTTGTTATAAAGCATTGCTTCAAGGCCGGGATTTTCTGGCAGGGTCTTCGCCATGATTTGTCAAAATATTCTCCCACGGAGTTTATTCCGGGAATGAAATATTTTGCAGGCACTCACAGTCCCAATGAAACGGAGCGTTCACTTCATGGTTATTCCTTGGCGTGGATTCACCATAAAGGCAGAAATAAGCATCACTTTGAGTATTGGACAGATTATAATCCAAAATCAAAGGTTGTTGAGCCTGTTCCAATGCCTATAAACTATGTTGCCGAAATGTTCTGCGACAGAGTAGCTGCAGGCAAAATATACAATGGTGATAAATATACAGACCAATCTCCCATTGAGTATTTTCAAAGGGGGAAGGGAAGAAGAATCATTCACCCCGAAACCTCTGATTTGCTCGAAAGTCTTCTCACGATGCTTGCTGAGAAGGGTGAGGAAGAAACCTTTAAGCATCTCCGTCAGCTTGTCAAAGAAAGTAAGTTAACAAAAAGTAAATAAACTGTTATTGGTTTGTTATTTTGTTGAATTTTTGTTATTATTGTGATAATATTTTAATATTACACACAATTCTCAATTTCTGGGAGGATATATGAAAAGAATTATTATAACTTTTGTGGCTTTAGTAACAATGGTTGCAATATTTATGCTTTGTGGTTGTGAAGCAACAATAAGCAAGAAGCAGCAGGATACAACAAAATCACCCGAAACAACCTTTGAGCCTGCAACAGCAATTGTTAAGGTTACAGATGTTGATGGTAATGTTCTTGCCACAGAGGCTGTTACAATGTCAGATAAGGATAAGGAGCAGGAAAAGAACTTCTTTAATCCTGTTCAGCAGTCAGGCGTTTCAAATCAGGCTTCGTCAGACAGAATCAATCAGGCACTTCAGAATCAGCAATCAACATCCAAGCCGAATGGTGCCCCCGACATAAATGGTGAAACCACAGATGACTTGCCACAGATTCAGGATGATTATGCTGTTTTGCATTCGTCTCAGTATTTGATTAACTTCCGCATTGTGGATGCAAATGGCGTGGCGCAGAGCTGCAAGCTTGCCAAGAACGGGAAATATACCTCTGTTTCAATGGTTTATAATGATGTTCCTCTTTCAATCATTTTAGGTGCAAAGGCGTGGTATCTTCTTTCACCTCTTGATAAAACATACATCGAGATTCCAAAATCATTGATCGAGCAGAATGCAGGCGACGATGAGTTTTCTCAGATGCTTATGAGTGACCCATTTAATTTCGAAACCTCTTACACATCGAAAACACAGGTTACCGAAGAGGGTATAACCTATGATGTTTATGAATATGAAAATGGCAATAAGGATTATTTCATTGGTAAAACAATAATCAAAAGAACAGCATCAGATAACAGTGTTATGTATTATGATTCTGTTTCTCCTATTGCTCCAATGTCATTGTTCACACCGCCATCAGATTACATCAAGCAGGTTGTTACAGAGGATAATGCATCCGATATAATCGAATCAATCGACCCGGAGGCGCTTTCAACAACACATAACCATGAGCACTAAGAAAACAGCACTTATCACAGGTGGTGCAAAGGGGATTGGTGCAGCTATTTGCCGCACCCTTGCAGAAAACGGGTTTAATCTTGCAATAAACTATAATTCCTCGTATTCTGAGGCGTGTAGTCTTAAAAAGGAGCTTTCAACACTTACAAATGTTGAGATTTTCAAGTGTGATGTTTCATGCTCTGCGCAGGTTAAAGAGATGTTTTCTGAAATAAATAATCACTTTGGTGGTGTGGATATTCTTGTTAATAACGCCGGCATTGCTCAGCAGGCATTGTTTACAGATATCACAGATTCAATGTGGGAAAAGATGCTTTCAACAAATCTTTCGGGAGCATTTTATTGCTGCAGAGAAGCTTTGCCTTATATGATTAATCAGAAATCAGGCAAAATTATTAACATAGCCTCTATGTGGGGCGAGGTTGGTGCGTCTGTGGAGGTTCATTATTCTGCAGCCAAAGCCGGTCTTATAGGTCTCACCAAAGCCCTCGCTAAAGAGGTTGGTCTTTCAGGGATAACAGTTAATGCAGTTTCCCCGGGTGTTATTCAAACAGATATGCTGTCATCCTTTTCTGAGGAAGATAAGGCGTGTCTCAAAGAAGAAACACCACTCAACAGACTGGGCACCGTGCAGGATATTGCAAAGGCTGTTGGTTTTCTTGCGAGCGATTCTGCAGATTTCATCACCGGACAGGTTGTTTCTGTCAATGGTGGATTTGTAATATAATTTTAGGGGTAGTTGTTTTTGTTTTTTAAGAAGAAAAAGAAGGAGCCCACGGGATACGTCCACAGACCTCGCAATTTTGAAAGAGATGAGGTTATTGAGATTCAGAAGATTGTTTCATCAATCCCTGTCACGCGAAAGCTTCTTTCACAGGATTTGCTTGTAACTGCAATAAACAATTTTGTTGTGAAAAACATTAAAATCGGTTCAACTGCCGCCCATCATGTTAACACAACAAAGCATCCGCAATTATTCTTTAAGTCGTTGGATGAATTGTTTTCAAGCACCAAGGAGCTTCAGAAGCTGGAGCCGTATTGGCGTTTCGAGGGTCACACGCCAACAGAAATGCTGGAGGACCTTGAGGCGCGTAAGGATAAAATTATAAGAGGCTTTATTAATGACAGCTTCAATGCACTTGTTGAAAACATCAACAATGCAAGAAGTGCATCAACAAAGCAAAAAATGTTTGATGAATATCAGGCATCTTTGATAAATAATATTGATATTTGCGGCGAAGAGAATTTTGAGTTTTTCAAAAATCTTTGTCGTGAAAAGTTAAACATTCAGGAGTAAAGGGGTATAAATATGGCTTATCTTACAGACATTGAAATCGCACAGAGCTGCGAAATGAAACCTATTTCAGAAATTGCTGCTAAGGCAGGCATTGGAGATGAATTCCTTGAGCCTTACGGCAGATATAAGGCAAAGGTTGATTTATCATATCTCAAAACAAGAGATACAGATGGTAAGCTTATTCTTGTAACAGCTATTACACCAACACCGGCAGGTGAGGGTAAGACCACCACAACAATTGGTCTTGCAGATGGTATGAATATTCTCGGCCACAACACTTGTGTTGCACTTCGCGAGCCATCTCTCGGCCCGGTTTTCGGTGTTAAGGGCGGTGCAGCTGGTGGCGGATATGCACAGGTTGTTCCAATGGAAGATATCAACCTTCACTTTACGGGTGATTTCCACGCAATCGGTGCTGCAAATAACCTTCTTGCTGCAATGCTTGATAACCACATTCAGCAGGGAAATGCTCTCGGCATAGATGTTAAGCGCATCACATGGAAGCGCTGCGTTGATATGAACGATCGTCAGCTTCGTAATATCATTGACGGTATCGGTGGCAGAATGCAGGGTGTTCCCCGTGAGGATGGCTTTGATATCACTGTTGCAAGTGAGATTATGGCTGTTTTCTGCCTTGCAACCTCAATCACAGACCTTAAGGAAAGACTTGCAAGAATTGTTGTTGCTTATAATTTCAATGGTGAACCTGTTACTTGTGGTGACATCAAGGCTCAGGGTGCTATGACAGCTCTTCTTGTTGATGCTGTTAAGCCTAACCTCGTTCAGACTCTTGAAGGCACACCTGCTTTTGTTCATGGTGGTCCTTTTGCGAATATTGCCCATGGCTGCAATACTGTTCTTGCAACCAAAATGGCTTTAAGAACAGCTGATTACACAATCACAGAGGCAGGCTTCGGTGCAGATCTTGGTGCTGAAAAGTTCCTTGACATCAAGTGCCGTGCTGCAGGTATCAAACCAAATGCAGTGGTTGTTGTTGCAACAGTTCGTGCTCTTAAGATGCACGGTGGTCTCAGAAAGGACCAGCTTGGTGAGGAGAATATTGAGGCACTTGAGAAAGGCATACCCAACCTTCTTCGCCATGTTTCAAACATCAAAAATGTTTATAAGCTTCCTTGTGTTGTTGCTGTTAACCGTTTCCCGACTGACACAGATGCAGAGATTGATTTCATTATTTCAAAGTGTAAGGAGCTCGGTGTTAACACAGTTCTTTCCACTGTCTGGGCAGATGGCGGCAAGGGTGGCGTTGAGCTTGCAAAAGAGGTTGTTCGCCTTTGTAACGAAGAGGATAATTCTTCATTTACATATTCCTATGAGGATGACACAACAATTGAAGAAAAGCTTAATGCTATCGTAACCAAGGTGTATGGAGGCACAGGTGTTGAGCTCACAGCAAATGCAAAGAAGCAGGCAGAATCACTTGTTAACGATGGCTTTGGTAAGCTTCCTGTCTGTGTTGCAAAAACACAGTATAGCTTCTCAGATGATCCTGCAAAGCTTGGTGCACCTGAAGGCTTCAAGGTAACAGTAAGAAACCTCAAGGTTTCTGCAGGTGCGGGCTTTATTGTTGCTCTTACAGGTGACATTATGACAATGCCGGGTCTTCCGAAGAGCCCTGCTGCAGAGCGTATTGATGTTACGGAGGATGGCAAAATCACAGGCCTCTTCTAAGATATAAAATCACAACGGAGTAAAAATATGGAAAACACAACAGTTGAAAAAAAGAAAATAGTTCTGAGCTGTATTCAGCCAACAGGAACACCGACTCTCGGTAACTATCTTGGTGCTCTTAAGAATTGGGCTAATATGTGCGAGGATTATAATTGCCTTTATGGTGTTGCTGATTTACATTCAATCACTGTTCCCACATTCCGTGAGAACCCACAGCAGCTCAAGAAAAATACAATGGAGCTTTATGCATTGCTTCTTGCAATTGGCCTTGACCCTGAAAAGAACATCATCTTCGTTCAGAGTCAGGTGCCCACACATGCACAGTTAGGCTGGATTCTCAATTGCTACACACAGTTTGGTGAAGCATCAAGAATGACACAGTTTAAGGAAAAAAGTCAGCGTCTCGGTGAAAACATTTCTGTCGGTCTCTTTGATTATCCGGTGCTTATGGCTGCAGACATTCTCATTTATAATGCAGACTTTGTGCCCATTGGCGCAGACCAGAAGCAGCACCTTGAGCTTGCAAGAAACATTTGCGACAGATTCAATATGATTTATGGCAATGTTCTCAAAACACCCGACCCGTTCATTGGCAAGGCAGGTGCAAAGATAACTTCTCTTCAGGACCCAACCAAGAAAATGAGCAAGTCAGATGATAATCCGAAATCATATATCTCAATGCTTGATGAGCCCAATGTGATAATGAAGAAGATTAAGTCAGCTGTTACAGACAGCGAGGCGTGTGTGCGTTATGCAGAGGGTAAGGAAGGTATAAATAACCTCATGACAATTTATTCCTGCTGCACAGGCAAATCCTTTGATGAGATTGAAAAGGAGTTTGAGGGCAAGGGCTACGGTGATTTCAAGGTTGCTGTTGCAGAAGCTGTAATTGCCGAGCTTGCACCGATTCAGGCTCGCTACAAAGAGCTTATTAATGATAAAAAATACCTTGAAGAGTGCATGAAGAAGGGTGCCGAATTGGCAACACGAATCTCTCAGCGAACACTCGATAAGGTTATGAAGAAAGTCGGCTTTTATCAGACAAAATAATATTCAATTAATCTCCCGTGTTGTTGAACAAAACAACACGGGAGATTTTGTGCATTTCTACAAATATCAAAAAATTGCATCAAAAAGTGTAATATTTAGAAAATTTTGACATATAATATTAGATAAGTATAATATCTATCTTAAAAGATTCCATAAAAATATAATTA
>JAFODQ010000033.1 GCA_017380615.1 Clostridia bacterium
AATAAGCTTTGTTTTGCCTGTGGCATTGAGCACTATTCCCCAATAAGTAAACCTGAAGAGTAAAATGCTGGTGTAAATCCTGAATACTGCGATTCCCTCGGGTGTGGCATATTTTGCCGAATAGAAAAGTGACATCACATCAGGTGCGAAAACGAAAAGGCCACCTGCCACAAGGCACATAAATGCAAAAGAAATGTTTATGGCGTTGCCCCACACCTTAACAACACTCTCACTCTTTTTCTCCTTCATAAGCCTGACAATGCAAGGAAGAAGCACTGCTGTGAGAGAATCTGTGAGCATATTAAGAGGCAGCTGCTTTGCAGCATTTGCAAAAATTGCATACTCCGCTGTTGTGAAATAATTTGCAATAACAAGCTTATCCAATTCGGCATTAAGTGTGCCCACAACCGAGGCGAGACCCATCGGTATGCAAAACACAAACATATCTCTGACAAGCTTAAAATCAACACTTATCCTAAGCCTGCCTGCAATAGCTCTGATCCACAGTACAGCAATAATACCGAACAGAAGCATCGATGCCATGTATATGAGCATGTAAACGCCAAAGGATATCTCCAGCAGCTGTGCAACTATAATAATTGCAAGGTTGCAAAGAGCATGTGCCACATTGAAAAGCATAAGCCTGTCTGATTTTCCATAGACAACACAAACATTACTGATACTGTTAAGCATGAGGCTTGACCAAGGGTAAATGTTGAAAACATAGGCAAGAGTTGTGATGGCAGGATTATCAAAATATTCAATTATAAATGGTGTTGCGAGATTCAGACACACACCGATAATCACCGTGAGAACCGTGCTTACGGTGAGATAAACAGAGAGGAATTTTTGCTTTTCCTCCTCACTGTCTGCCTTAGCAAGAAAATAATTAACGCTGTTTGGCAGCCCCAGAAGAAGTATGGTGGAGGCAAGATCCACAACCATAATTATCTGGGAATATGTACCATATTCATCAAGGGTACGGAATCTCGCAAGAAGCATTGAGGTGACAAGACCGATAACGGCAACCATTATCTTTGATGCCGTGAGCACCAACGCATCTGCACCCAAAGAGGATTTCTTGTTAAAAAGCTTCATTAAATCTTGTAAACTCCCTTACCGCATACATTACGGGTGTCAAGAACAATTTTACCTTCAAGCTTCTGAAGATTGTTTTTGATTTCACTGTGGCCAACCATAACAACCACCATATCAACATCCTCAAGGAAGCTGTCAAAGTCGTGGTACTGATTTTCAACAAGATCCTTTGCAATCATAGGGTCATATACCTTAAGACCTGTTGCAAGATGGCGGGACTGACTTTCAAGAAGCTGAAGTGTTGGTGACTCTCTGCAATCATCCACATCCTCCTTGTATGAAAGACCGTAAAGACCAACTCTTGAAATATCAGTCATATTGTTTTCCTTCATAATCTCATAGATTCTGTTAAGAACAAAATCAGGCATGCTGTCATTTATCTTCATTGATTCATTTATAACATTTGTGAGGCTTGGATAGTCGCCAACAAGGAACCAGGGGTCAACGGAAATGCAGTGACCACCAACGCCGGGACCCGGCTGAAGAATATTAACACGAGGATGCATATTGCATATTTTAATGATTTCATAAACATCCATATCGTCGTGTCTGCAAATCTTTGCAAGCTCGTTTGCAA
Organism: Clostridia bacterium; assembly: GCA_017380615.1. Lineage (GTDB taxonomy): Bacteria > Bacillota > Clostridia > Oscillospirales > Acutalibacteraceae > DTU089. The sequence continues at coordinate 1,676 of JAFODQ010000033.1, forward strand.
AAGCAATGTTCACTGCACGGAAGGTGTTTTCCACAACCTTTGTCATTTCGGCTGTGCGAATATCTGTTACAACAATATCACCCTCGCAGAAGGAAGCGTACATTTCTTTAACCTTTTCACCAACCTCCACACTATCTGCACCGATTGTGCGGTTATTGTGAAGAAGCTCATACACCATATTACCGGGGATGATTCTTTCAGGTGCGTGAACAAGGTGAATATCTTCACCGATAACAAAGCCTCTTTCCTCGATTGCGGGGCGCACATATTTATCAATTGTGCCGGGAGAAACTGTTGACTCCACAACCACAATGCTGCCCTTTTCGCAGATATCAAGAACAGAATTCACTGCTGCCACAACATAGCATGCATCCACCTTCTTTGAAAAGCTGTCATAAGGTGTGGGAACTGAAACAACATACATATCAGTTTTCTGATACTCTGTTGTGAATTTGATTCCACCCTTCACAGCATCACAAAAAAGCTCATCAAGACCCTTCTCCTCAAATGTGGTTTTACCTGCATTGAGAGTGTCAACAAGCTCCTTGTTATAGTCTGTGCCCACAACCTCAACACCATGGGAAGCAAGCATAAGTGCTGTTGGAAGTCCGATATATCCGAGACCGATTACATTTACCATTTTTAATTACCTCACATTATATCTGAATATCTTTTACTGATATTCTTATAATCAAATTTATCTGTGCTGCATTGCTGTGATGCCTCTCCACTAAAAAGCTTCTCAACAAACGCTTCAAGAGCCTTCATATCCGGTGGCGCTGCCTCTTCACAAGCACAGCCTGCACCTGCTTCTCTGACAAAAACAGTAACCTCGCTGTTAACAACATCTCCTGTCACCAGAGCAATTATGGGGACATTACCCATAGACATATATTCAAACAGCTTGCCCGGAACGACGCCCTGATAATTCTTCTCATTCCAGGTAAGAAGGAGAAGAGCTGATCCGTTCTTCTGAAGAGCAATTGATTCCTCTCTTGAAACAAATCCGTGGTCAACTGCAGTTTCCTGGAGACCATATTCCGAAAGCTGAGAAATCAGCTCAGGAAAATCTGCCCCTGCATAGTGAAACGCAAATGAATCGGGCTGAATTCTGCCATCATCAATGAGCTTCTTCAAAACCGATGCCAGCATATTCACACAGCGTTTTCCGTGGTAAAGCGCTCCTGTGTAAACAAAGTTTATTTTTGATTTGTCAAAATTCACCTGAATGCTGTTTTCGGTAACATCATCCTTATCATAACCGTTTGTTATAATTTCAATAGTTTTGCCTGAATGAGGTATTTCTGCAACAATTCCGTCTGCAATACCCTTTGAAACACAAACAATTTTATCTGCGTGTTTAACAATATTTCTCAAGCATTTCTTATCATAGCTTGCTTCTGTCTTCTTATCCCTGAAGCCCGGGTTATACAGCGGATCTCTGAAATCGGCTATAAGACTTTTGGCAACACCCTTCTTTTTAAGCCATATTCCTGTGAGAAATGCACCGTAGGTGGGATATGTTGCAATAACTGTATCAAAGCCTTGAAGAGCTTGTCTTTTTGCCTCTGCCTTAAGACCCTTGAACATGCATATATCTTCCTGGGTCGCAATAAAAAAGTAGAAAATCCATTTAAGAAAGCTTATGAGCTTTCCTTTGAGGCTCTGCTTCTGCACAACAGGCGCTTTTTCATTTTCACTCTGAGCCTGTGCTATTTTTTGCTGACCAACCTGCTGACGGTGAGAAAGATAGGCACTTATTTTACCCCAACGGGCAATCTGTGGTGCGTAAATTTCACGGATGCTTTCATCTGCCACAGGATCACAATAGCTTTTTGTCCAGGTATCCTTCTGATTGGAGGTGAGCACAGTAACCTCATGCCCCTGCCTTGCAAAATACTTGGCAAGCTTTATTGCCCTGACGGAAGCCATTGCATTTTTGTGCTTGTAGTAATATGTAACAATGAGTATTTTTTTCTTATTCAAGGTAAAATTCTCTTTTCCTCTTACTTATTTTTTTCGTTTTCTATAACATTATCACGGACCTTGTTTTTGGCGTTTGTCCATTTATCACCAAGAAGCCTTGTAAGAATCTTTGATGCTATGGTTGCAAAAAAAGCAAACGCCTTCCACCACAGTGATCGCTCTCTTCTGAGCGTTGCCTCACTTTTCCAGGATCCTGCAAAATAGTGAATTGTAACAGCATCCTTCATATATTGGTTATCGGTTAATCTGTCCAAATCCGGACAAAAGATGTTCTGTGGATAAAATGCCACACCGCACACCTCTTGATATTCACCGTTAAGAACAAGACCCTTATCCTCAAACGCTTCAGTTATTACAGCCACATTTGTGGTAAGGTCAAAAGTGTTGTTTTCTGTAACAAAGGTGCGATTATCATAACCCTTTAACAGCTCACCGACAATTTCAGAGCCTTCCTCAAAGGCGATAACGCCTGTCTGAACAGCCTTTTTGCTTTCAAATCCGAAGAAGCCCTTGTGGTGCAGATAATCATCAAAGCTTTTTAGCACCATAACATCGGTGTCCAAATATATTCCACCGTGCTTGTACAAGGCAGTGAGTCTTGCCACATCACTTACAAACGCAAACTTTCTTGCCTCATAAGCTTCCTTCACATAACGGTTTGTGTCAATGTCAAAATTCTCTTCATTCCAGACCATTATTTCATAATCGGGACAGAATTTTTTCCAGCTTTCAATGCACTTGACTGCTAATTCAGGCAATTCGCCTCTGCCAAACCAGCAGTAGTGAATTATTTTAGGTATCATAGATTACCTCTCAAATTTATTTAAGAATTTATTTTTTATCAGCTTTGCGGGAATTGATGAAACCAAAAGAAGTAATTTATTCTCATCAAACTGTAATTCGCTTTTCTTTTTGGATAGTGATTTATAAATATTTGTGAGCACAGAATATTTGAGCTTTGTTTTAAAGTCACCTGCCATACACATCTGCTTATAGTACGTATCTGCTGTGCCGTTA
>JAFODQ010000005.1 GCA_017380615.1 Clostridia bacterium
GCTTAAAAGAATGGATAAAATTTTCTTTTTCAATTTAAAAACCTCCTTATTGGTCTTTGTTCTGTGGCTGACCGTTTAAAACGGACTGTGTCTGTGGTGTTTCAGGCTGCTGCACCTGATATGGCTGACCGAAGCCCTGTGGCTGATATGGCTGTGCGTAAGGCACCTGCTGATTATACATATTATTATAGCTCACGGGCTGTGGTCTCACATTACTCCTTACAGCACTTATGTGACCGAAGCTGCTCTCATATTCCTTGATAATCTTCTTTCTCTTTGAATTCTGAATAGCAAGAGCAATAATCACAATTATAAGTGCAGGACCTGAAAGCAGCACTATTAAACCTACTACAAGAACAGCTCCCAGATTATCCTCAAACTCTTCGTCGCTTTCATAGTAGTCCTGAGCATACTGATTTACCTGCTCATAGTAATCAGGTGAATTTGTGAAATCGTGTGCCAGAATTGGCGTTTCACCGTTAAATGAGGTGCCGTTGAGAACAAAGGTGGAAATGATTGATTCAATCTCCTTTTTCTCTTCATCACCTGAGAAGCTTGCTTCTATAATACAAACAGCTTCCTTAGTTGCAAAAATATAGTAATAATATGATGAGGAAACAATAAATTCGTCAGTTCCTGTTATGATAACAGCACTCTGTCCATTGATTTTTCCTCTTTTAACAGCGTCGGGGATGTAGGAATATCCCCATTCCGTTACTCTTTTTACCTTATCAATAATTGCCTGGTCTGTTTCGTTTTCTAATCCACGGGGAAACATCAGGTTTCCTTCAACGAAAAATTCCATTGTTTTTGTACCGAATTCATCGTCATATACATAGAAATTCTGTGAAAATGAATTGTCAAACTCATATCCCTCCGGGAAATCAATGAAAAACACATTGTTATCAATTTCCGCCGCTGTGTCTTCCTCTGCTGCAGCACTCACACAAAGTGGGGTGAGAAGCAAAAAGCACACAAGCACAACCGAAATAAGCTTCTTTTTCATTATAAACAGCCTCCTTTGGTTATTTGTTTTTGATTTTATCCCAATATTCCTTGGCGGCTTGCTCCTGTTTATTGTCGCCATAGGAATAATATTGAGCATTTTTCAGACAATCAGGCAGATATTGCTGCTGCACCCAGTGGTTCGGGTATGAGTGAGGATATTTGTAATTTTGCCCCTTCACTGTCGCATCCTCTCCATCGAAGTGCTTATTCTGAAGCTGACGGGGGATTGCTCCGATTTTGCCTCTTCTGATATCATCCATTGCAAGGTTTATCGCATCGTGACCCGTGGTGGATTTTGGCGAATTGCACACAAGAATCACAGCATCTGCAAGGGGAATTCTTGCCTCGGGCATTCCCACCTGCAGGGCAATGTCTGTTGCTGCCTTCACAATTGGCATTATCATTGGATATGCAAGACCCACATCCTCCGAAGCACACACAAGAAGCCTTCTTATAGCAGAGGTCATATCTCCTGCCTCAAGAAGTCTGCCAAGATAGTGAATGGCAGCGTCAGGGTCAGAGCCTCTCATGGATTTCTGGAATGCAGAAAGGATATCATAGTGCTCATCGCCCTCTCTGTCATATCTGAGTGAACTTTTCTGAGTGAGACTTTTCGCACATTCAAGGGTAATTTTTCTTTTTTCGTTTTCCTCCGGCTTTTTTGCTGCAAGGAAGCAAAGCTCCACAGCGTTGAGGGATTTTCTCACATCACCCCCACAAGCTGTGGCAATGTGCATTGAAACTCCCTCTTCAAGAGAAATTTCTTCGTTTTTTTCCTCTGCAAGAAGACGGAAGCCTCTGTTTACAGCCTCCTCAACCTCTTCGGGAGTTACATATTTAAACTCGAACACGGAGGATCGGCTTAAAATTGCGCTATATACATAGAAATACGGATTTTCCGTGGTGGATGCAATCAGGGTGATTGACCCGTTTTCAATATATTCAAGAAGTGTCTGCTGTTGTCTCTTGTTGAAATACTGAATCTCATCAAGATAAAGTAATATTCCGTTTGGTGCTGTGAAGGCGTTTAAATCCTCCACAATATCGCGGATGTCCTGAGTGCCTGCCGTGGTGCAGTTGAGCTTTCGGAGAGTTCTGTCTGTTTTTTGGGCAATCATTCGTGCAAGGGTTGTTTTTCCCGTGCCCGAGGGTCCATAGAAAATCAGATTCGGAAGCTCACCCGACTCAATGATGTTCCTCAGAGGCATTCCCTCACCAATCAGGTGCTTCTGACCCACAACCTCATCAAGAGATGTAGGTCTGATTCTGTCTGCTAAAGGTGTGTGCATATAAATTTTCCTCAAATTTCAAATTCTGCTCCGTCAAAGGAAACAAGGAAGCCTTCCTCACGGGCAACAGGTACAAGCTCATCGTAAATATACCCACCGTTGTGTGAAAAGTGGTTTAATATAAACACTGTGCTTTCATCTGCATTTTTATTAAGAAGCCTTTGCTTAACCTGACAGCAGGTCTTAAGACCCATGTGATTGTTAACTGCATCGTCCTTCATAACGCTTGTGCAATCAAGTGAAACAAAGTCAAATTTTATGTTGCTTTCCTCAAGAAAGCTCCATGTCTCTTCGGGAAAATATCCCGTATCGTGGGCGTAGAGAAGAGCCTTGGAATCCTTCTCTATAATGTAAAAAACAGGGTCAAGATTTTTGGCGTGGTCAGCCTTTAAGGGAGTGACCTTATAGCCTGAAATTTCATATTGGCAGAAAGGCTCAATCTCCTTATATATCAAGGCTTTCGGGTCTCTTTCATTCACCTTTTTTCCATTGAAGGCAGCAACAAAATTTTCACCCGATGCCTTTGTTGAATACACCCCGAGAGGTGTCTTTTTTTCAGGATTTTTGTGGTGTCCGTACTTCTCTTCTCTGTAAAGAATATCCATAGGATAAAGGTGGTCATCGTGACCGTGGGTTATAAGAACTGCCTCCACCTTTTTCAGGTCAAGCCCACCTGTGAGCACATGCATATATGTATCTGCAGGAAAGTCCAGAAGAAGCACATCATCCACACACGCCTGAGAGCGTGTCCTGATGTTTTTTCCACCAAGCTCTCTTGCTTTTTTACAAACCTCACAGTCGCAGAACATTGCAGGAAAGCCTTCTGCTGCACAGGTACCGTAAAATTTTATTTTCATTCCCTCACCCTAAATCAATAAATCGTCAACAACTCAAAAATTGCAACAAGCACGGGAATAACAATTGGAATAATTCCTCTTTTTCTGAAGACAAACATTTTAAGACTGTCTCCCGTTAATCCTTTTGCTTCACCTTTTTTTATGGTCTTTTTGATAGTTTTCAGATACTCTTTATTTCCCGCAAAGCCCATAACTAATCTTATACCGAGAAGCAGTGCACTTGAAACAGTTGCAAATGCAGGGGGAAGCTGAATTTTTTCCATTTCTGCCATAAGCTCCTGCTGCTTTACTGTAAGAGAGGTTTCTCCACCTGCCTGATAAAGATAGATGTTTGTAAGGTATGCAGGGTCCTCCTGAAAGCACTCATAGCTTTTGCTCACATAATCCTCATTTGTCATTATATTGTACGATGTGAAGCCGAGAAGAGCAATGTAAATTGCAAGAATTATTGCACCGAGCTTGTACATCTTTCGGTAAACACACCATGCAAGAGGAACAAGACAAGCCCAGAAATTCCAGGAGAAAAATTTTCCTTCCTTACGGGACATTGCCATGAAATGAGGAATGTAATATCTTTGATTTTTTGCAACAGCAATTTCATACAAAACAGAGGGTTGTCCGTCAATGAGAAATGTCTGGGAGGGGCTTACCTTCTCCACATTTTCTTTTGTTATAGTCTGATTTTCATTGGGAACCTGAACATTTTCAATGGAAATTGAAATCTTCTTATCTTCCTTTTCTGCCTCTTTTATTTTGCAGGCTTCAGCAAGATTTTCCTCCGACCCATGAAGGTGAGAGTTTGCACATTCTCCCTGAATTTTCCAGCACTCTCTGTGATGTGGGGTGCCGCATTCGGGGCAAACAACAGCATCGCTTTCCTCATCAAATTTTTCCTTGCAAACAGGGCAAAAATACTTTGTGTAATCCATTATATTCTCTTTTCTCTATAAGATTTGGGCGCATTATCCCATAATTTTACTGTTATATGAATTTTACAATATATATGCTGAAATTTCAATACGCAAAATTTAAAATTTTTGAACAAAAATTGTCAGTTATTTTGCAAACTAGGTTGAAATTAGATATATTGTATGATATACTTTAATGGCATATATATATCTTATAATTATATTATAATTTAAAGTTATATAGAACCTTTTCATAAAATCCTTTCCATTTTTAAATTTTGATAAAACTATTATTTTGGGGTGAAAAAATTGGATAACATTTATGACTTATGGTCAGAGGTGCAAAGGGAATTATCAGGTATGGTTTCCACTGCAATTATGACCACCTGGATAAATACCCTTGTTCCTATCTCTTTTGAGGGAGACAGCCTTGTGCTTGAGGCCTCATCTGATTTCAAAAAGGGCATTATCGAAAAACGATTCAAACAGACAATTGCAACAGCCTGCGAGGCTGTGCTCGGCTTCGACATAAAGGTTGACATCACAGTGGATGCTGCCGCTCAGCAGATGGCAAAAAGCTCTGCAGAAAAAAGCACTGCTCCCACTCCCGAAGCCTCTGAGCTTGACACAAGCATGTTCGAGCCCACCTTCTCAAACTTCATTGTCGGTAACACAAACCAGTTTGCATACGTTGCAGCTGTGGCTGTTGCTCACAATCCGGGTCCCGTGCACAACCCACTTTTCATTTACGGTGAATCCGGTCTCGGAAAAACTCATCTTCTCAAAGCCATCAAGGCAGAGCTGAACCGGACAAGACCGGGAATGAACATCCTTTTCACAAGTGCTGAAAATTTCCTTAACGAAATGCTTCACCACATCTCAGAAAAGAGCATGATTGATTTCCACACAAAATACAGAAGTGCAGATATCCTTCTTATGGATGATATTCAGTTTATCGGCAAAACAAGCGTTGCTCAGGAGGAATTCTTCCATACCTTTGAGGCACTTATCAATCAGGGCAAGCAGATTGTTCTCACATCTGACCGTCCACCAAAGGATATTGCCACTCTCGAGGAAAGACTCAGAGCCAGATTTGTACAGGGTCTTCTTGCAGACATTCAGCCACCAATGCTTGAAACAAGAATCGCAATCATTCGCCGTAAGGCTCAGGCTTATGAAATGAATATTCCTGATGATGTTGTTGAGTTTATTGCAGAAAGGCTCAAAAATAATGTCCGTCAGATTGAAGGCGTTGTTAACAAGCTTTATGCTGTTTATTCAATGGTCGGCAAGATTCCTACAATCGGCGACGCTCACGATGCAATCAAGGATATCATCTATTACGCACAGCCCACCGAGGTTACAATTAACAACATCATTGATAAGGTTGCTGTTGCTTTTGGCGTTTCCTCTGCAGACATTCGCTCAGACAAGAAGAAGGCAGAAATTTCAAACGCAAGACAGTTTGCCATGTACATAATGAGAGAAATCACAAATCTCACTTATGAAGATATCGGTGAACAGTTCGGTGGTAAAAAACACTCAACGGTTATCTACTCAATTGAGGCTGCAGAAAGCAAAATGGAGGATAACCCACAGCTTAAAAATATTGTTTACGATATTCTTAAGAGTATCAAAGATGAAAAATCCGAATAAAATATAATGCTTTATATTTCCATTCTTTCAACAAATTTACATTAAGTTTTGAACATCTTTGAACATTGTAAACATTTGAGAATTTTTACCTTTGTTTACTGACATTAACAAACATTTTCTGGACAAGGATTGCAAAGGCTCTGAGCCCACCTGTTTCAAGGGCTTTCGTGCTGTTTCTACAATTTGACAGTCCCTACTAAGACTACTACTTTTATTTTTATTATTTTCCGAATTTTTCTCTTTGGAGGTCTATTTATGAAATTCACATGTAACACTTCAGTTTTCGCAGAAGCTTGTAATATCGTTCAGCGTGGCGTTCCTCAGAAAAGCACAATCCCTTCAACAGAAGGTATCTTTATGCTGGCAAAGAACGGTCGCCTTAATCTCACCGGCTATGACCTTGAGGTTGGCATTACAACATCAATCGAATGCTCCATTGAGCAGGAGGGCAGCATTGTTCTCAATGCCCGTCTTCTTTGCGATATTCTCAGAAGACTTCCTGCTGCATCTGTTACAATTACTGTTGACAGCCACAGTCTTTGCAAAATCAAATCAGGCGAATCAGAGTTTTCACTTGTGGGCATTCCTTCAAACGATTATCCTGAGTTACCTGCTGTTTCAGGTGGTATTCCTTTTGTTATCAATCAGGCAATGCTCCGTGATATGGTTAAGCAGACAATCTTCGGTGTTGCTGTGCAGGATATCAAGCCTGTTCACAAGGGTATTAAATTTGAGGTTGAAAATAACAATCTCAGACTTATCTCCTGCGACGGATTCCGTCTTGCAATCAGAAACGAAGCTATTGAATATGCAGGTGAGGATATGACCTTTGTTGTGCCTGCAAAGTCACTTTCAGAGGTTGTTAAGCTTGCAGATGACGATGAAGGTACAGTTTCCTTTACAATCGGCAAGAAATTCATCCTTTTCGAGGTTGGCAATTACAGAATTATCTCCCGTCTTTTAGAAGGCGAATTCTTCAATTACAGAAACGCAATTCCTGCAGAAAGCTCAACAAAAGCAAGAGTTAATGTAAAGCTTATTCTTGATGCTGTTGAAAGAGCATCTCTTCTTATCACAAGCAAGATCAAGAGCCCAATCCGTTGCGTTTTTGACGATAACACAATAAGAATTTCCAGTGCAACTGCTCTCGGTGCTTCCACAGACAGAATTTCTGCTTCAATTGAAGGCAAAAGAGTTGAAATCGGCTTCAATAACTCATATCTTACAGATTGTCTCAAGACTGTGGATGTTGATGAGGTTTTAGTTGAGCTTTCAAGCCCTGTTTCTCCAATCATTATTAAGCCTATTGAAGGAGATAATTTCATTTTCCTCATCATTCCAATGAGACTTAAGAATGAAAACATTGTCTGATTAAAGGTTATCTACAATTACACGAAAGAATGTTTATTAAATGAAAATAAAAGTAAAGGTTGCTCCGAAGGAGCACAAGGAATTCATTTTAAAGGCAGATTTTATCCGTCTTGATGACCTTCTTAAGAATCTTTCTCTTGTTAACACAGGAGGACACGCAAAAATTGTGATTCAGGATGGCGAAGTAAAGGTTAACGGTGAAACCTGTACCATGCGAGGCAAAAAGCTCCGTTCAGGTGATTTTGTTGAGTATGAGCATATTATTTATGATGTAAAATAAAAGTTTTCGGAGGAAATTATGAAGGTTAATTCAATTGAATTGAATAATTTCAGAAATATTTCCTCCATAGCTCTTGAAGCAGATTCAGGTGTGAATGTAATTTACGGTGAAAATGCTCAGGGAAAAACAAATATTATTGAAGGAATCTGGCTGTTTACGGGCTGCAAGAGCTTTCGTGGCTCAAAGGATGCAGAGCTGATAAAATTCGGTGAGGATTTTTCAAAATTAAAGATGAATTTTGAAAACAGCACCCGTGAAAAGCAGGGAGAAATCCTCATTGCAGATAAAAAGAGAAGCTTTACCCTTAATGGTGTTCCTCTGAAATCGGCAGGGGAGCTTATCGGAAATTTTTATTCTGTTATTTTTTCTCCTGACCATCTTTCTTTAATAAAGGATGGTCCTTCGGAAAGAAGAAGATTCCTTGACACAGCACTTTGTCAGCTCAAGCCGTCTTATGCAAAGAATCTTGCTGAATATAAAAGAGCGCTCATGCAGAGAAATGCTCTTCTTAAGGACATTCACCTGAATTCTGAGCTTTACGATATGCTTGATATGTGGGATATGCAGCTTTCAAAGTATGCAGCAGGTGTTATTTTTGAAAGATTGAAGTATATTTCTCTTCTTTCTCAGTTCAGTCGGGAAATATACGGTGGAATTTCCGAAAATAAAGAAGAAATAAGCGTTAATTATTCTCTTTCAAGGGTGCTTTCTGAAAATATCAGTACCGAGGAATTATATAACTTTATTTTTGAAAGGCTTAAAGAAACAAGAAAAGAGGATATTTTAAATAAATCAACCTCTGTTGGTCCTCACAGAGATGATATTGAAATTCTTATAAACAGCTTTAGTGCCAGAAGCTTCGGCTCACAAGGTCAGCAAAGGTCATGTGCACTTGCTCTCAAGCTTGGTGAATCTGAAATCATCAGAAAAATAACAGGAGAAAACCCTGTTGCTCTTCTTGATGATGTTATGAGTGAGCTTGATGAAAAAAGACAAGACTATGTTCTTAATCATATAAAGGACAGACAAGTATTTCTTACCTGCTGCGACCCTTCTCAGGTGCTCAGGCTTTGTGGTGGAAAATCCTTCCTTATAAAAGGGGGAGAGCTTTTGTAATGTTTATTCATATCGGTCACGATACAGTTATTATCGATAAAGAAATAATCGGTGTTTTTGATATGGAAAACACCACGGTTATGAAGAAAACAATTGATTTTCTCAACAATGCAGAAAAAAATTGTCAGGTAAAAAATGTTGCTCCCTATGAGCTGCCAAAATCCTTTATTGTGTGCCAGGAGCCAAAGGGTAAAGTAATTTATATTTCACCCATTTCCGTTGGAACTATCCTGAAGAGAATTGATGCAGCAAGAAAAGCAAATTATTAGAAAGTAAATAAATTATTTAAAATACATGTTTGAAATCTTTTACGGAGGTCAGTATTTTGGACGAAATTATTAAAACTCAGGAAGAGCTTTTGGAGGAGGCCCGTGAAAACGAGGTTATTCTTGATGAAAGCGGAGAAATTGACACTGTTGTTACCGAAAAGTACGATGCTAGTGCAATCCAGGTTCTTGAAGGTCTTGAGGCTGTAAGAAAGAGACCGGGTATGTACATCGGCTCAACAGGTCCTAAGGGACTTCACCACCTTGTCTATGAGATTGTTGACAACTCCATAGACGAGGCACTTGCAGGTTTCTGTACTCACATTGAGGTTGAAATTCTGCCCGGTGACATTATCACAGTGCGAGACAATGGCCGAGGTATTCCTGTTGGCATCAATGAGCAGCAGGGACTTCCTGCTGTTACTGTTGTGCTTACCGTTCTTCACGCAGGTGGTAAGTTCGGTGGCAGCGGCTACAAGGTTTCCGGTGGTCTTCATGGTGTTGGTTCATCTGTTGTTAACGCTCTTTCCGAATGGTTTGAGGTTGAGGTTTCTCAGGATGGACATGTTCATTATCAGAGATTTGAAAGAGGAACACCAACCTGCGATCTTAAGGTTATTGGTGACACAGATGAAACAGGAACGCTCATCCGTTTCAAGGCTGACCCCGAAATATTCACAGAAACAACTGTTTACACCTTTGAGACTCTTGAAACAAGACTTCGTGAGCAGGCTTTCCTTAATGCAGGTCTTTCAATTTCACTTACAGATAAAAGAGATCCTGAAAATATCATTGAGCAGATTCACTGCTATGAGGGTGGTATTTCTTCCTTTGTTGAATTTGAAACAAAGAAGAGAGGTCTTAAGGCTCTTCACGAGGCTCCGATTCATTTTTCAGCAGTGAGTGGAGACAGAGAAGCAAACATTGCTCTTATGTATAATGATAGCTACAATGAGCTTCTTCTTTCATTTGCAAACAATGTGCGTACAATTGATGGTGGTACTCATGAAAATGGCTTCAAAACTGCTCTGACAAGAGTTTTCAATGAATATGGCAGAAAATACAAGCTCCTTAAGGATAATGATAAGAACCTTTCAGGTGATGATGTCCGTGAGGGTCTTACTGCTGTTATCAGTGTTAAGCTTACTGAGGCACAGTTTGAGGGACAGACAAAGGGTAAATTAGGTAACACAGATATTACACCTCTTGTTTCCAAGTGTGTTTATGAAAAGCTTTCTACATACTTTGAGGAAAATCCTGCAGAGGCAAAGCTGATATTCAACAAGGCACTTGATGCTTCAAGAGCAAGAGAGGCTGCAAGAAAGGCAAGAGACAGTGCAAGAAAATCTGTTCTAAAGGGTAATTCTCTTCCCGGTAAGCTTGCAGATTGTATTGAAAAGGATGCTTCTAAAACCGAAATCTACATCGTAGAGGGTGACTCTGCGGGTGGCTCTGCAAAATCAGGCAGAGACAGAATGATTCAGGCAATCCTTCCTCTCTGGGGAAAAATGCTCAATGTTGAGAAGGCAAGAGTGGATAAGGTTATAAGCAATGAAAAGCTCACACCTGTTGTGCTTGCTCTCGGTACAGGTATCGGTGAGGATTTTGACATTTCAAAGCTTCGTTATGATAAAATCATTATCATGGCCGATGCCGACGTTGACGGTGCTCATATCAGAACACTTCTTCTCACATTCTTCTTCCGTTATATGCCTGAATTGATTGAGCAGGGTCACATTTATCTTGCACAGCCACCTCTTTACAGAATAAGCAAGGGTCAGAAGCACCGTTACGCTTATTCCGACGAGGAAAGAGACGAGATTATGGAAGAAACAGGAACAGGCGTTTCAATTCAGAGATATAAGGGTCTTGGTGAAATGGACCCTCAGCAGCTCTGGGAAACAACAATGAATCCCGAAACAAGGCTTATGCTCCGTGTTACAATTGAGGATGCAGAAAAGGCAGATGAAACCTTCTCAATCCTTATGGGTGATAATGTTGAGCCAAGAAGAGAATTCATTGAGAAAAACGCAAAGTACGTTAAGAATCTTGATATTTAACAGCTTATAAGTGAGGATTAATAAATGGACGAAATGAATATGGAAAATATGGGTGTTACTCAGGGTGTAAATAATCTTCCTGACCCGTATGCAAACCAAAAAATTGTTAATATAGACATTAACAAAGAGGTAAGAACAGCCTTCCTCGATTACTCAATGTCTGTTATTACATCTCGTGCCCTTCCCGATGTTAAGGATGGTCTCAAGCCGGTTCACAGACGCATTCTCTACACAATGTATGAAAATAATCTTACACCCAACACTGCACACCGTAAGTGCGCAGACACAGTTGGTGCTGTGCTTGGTAGATATCATCCTCACGGTGACGCCTCCGTTTACGATGCAATGGTGCGTCTTGCTCAGGATTTCTCAATGAGATATATGCTTGTTGACGGTCACGGTAACTTCGGTTCAGTGGATGGTGACCCACCTGCTGCATACCGTTACACAGAGTCAAGAATGAGTAAGATTTCCATGGAAATGCTTACTGATATTGATAAAAACACTGTTGATTTCGTACCAAACTACGATGATCGTCTTAAAGAGCCAACAGTTCTTCCTTCAAGATTCCCTAACCTTCTTGTAAACGGCTCACAGGGTATTGCTGTTGGTATGGCAACAAACATTCCACCTCACAACCTTGGTGAGGTTTGTGGTGCTATTGAGTGCCTTATTGATAATCCCGAGGCAGAGCTTGAGGACCTTATGGAGCACATCAAGGGTCCTGACTTCCCAACAGGCGGCATCATCATGGGCAGATCTGCAATCCGTGCTGCTTATGCAACAGGACGAGCAAAAATCATTGTCCGTGCAAAGTGCGACATTGTGGAAGCAAAAAACGGAACATTTAAAATTATAATTACAGAAATTCCTTACATGGTTAACAAGGCTCGTCTTATTGAGTCCATTGCAGAGCTTGTAAAGGATAAGAGAATTGAAGGCATTTCCGATATCAATGACTATTCTTCCGATAAAACAGGTATGCATATTGAAATTGATATCAAGAGAGATGCAAACGCTCAGGTTGTTCTCAACAAGCTTTATTCCTTCACACAGCTTCAGTCAACCTGTGGTACAATTCTTCTTGCACTTGTTAACGGTGAGCCAAAGATTCTCACCCTTAAGGAAATTCTTCAGCATTACATTGACCACCAGTGCGATGTTATTGTAAGAAGAACTCAGTTTGATCTGAAAAAGGCTCAGGACAGAGCTCACATTCTTGACGGTCTCGCAAAAGCAATTGATATTGTTGATGAAATCATTGCAACAATCCGTGCTTGTAAGGGTGGACAGGCAGAGGCAAAGTCTGCCATTATGGAAAAGTTTGATTTTGACGATATTCAGGCATCTGCAATTGTTGCTTTCCGTTTAGGTCAGTTGGCAGGTCTTGAAATTCTCAAGATTACAAACGAATTAGAAGAAATCAGAGCAAAAATCAAGGATTACGAGGAGATTCTTGCTTCACACGAAAGAGTTCTTTCAATTGTTAAGGATGAGCTTAAGCAAATCAGCGAGAAATTTTCTGACCCACGACGCACAGCTATTGAAAATGTAAGTGGTGAGGTTGATATTGAAGACCTTATTCCTGAAGAAAAGTGCGTTTACACATACACTCACAGAGGATATATCAAGCGTCAGCCCGTGGAATTCTTCTCCATTCAGAATAGAGGTGGCAGAGGCGTTAAGGGTATGTCCCGTACAGAGGATGACTATGCAGAGACAATGTTTGTTGCTTCCTCTCACGATATTATTATGTTCTTCACCACACGAGGAAGAGCATACCGTCTTAAGGGCTATGAGATTCCCGAGGGAAGCAGAGCAAGCAAGGGCACAAACATTGTTAATATTCTTCCTCTTGACAATGAAGAGAAGATTTCTGCAATGATTCAGGTGCCGAAGGATGCAGAGGATATGTATCTTTGCATGGCAACCCGTAAGGGTCTCATTAAGCGTTCTGCTCTTGATATCTTCAAAAACATCAGAAAATCAGGCATTATTGCAGTTACCCTGCGTGAGGATGACGAGCTTGCCTGGGTTAAGCTCACATCTGGAAACGATGAGCTTCTTGTGGCAACAAAAAAGGGTATGTGCATTCGCTTCAATGAAACAGATGCAAGACCTCTCGGCAGAGCAGCAAGTGGTGTTAAGGCTATTACTCTTAACAGTGGCGATGAGGTTATCGGCATGACAATCATGACAGAGGAGGGCAAGCTTCTCACTGTCAGTGAAACGGGCTACGGAAGAATCAGTGAAAACAACAATTACCGTACACAGTCAAGAGGTGGTAAGGGTCTTAAGAATTACCACATCAGCAAATATGGTGATGTTGCTGCAATCAGCGAAATCAACGAGGAAGATGATATCATTCTTATTTCTCAGGATGGAATTATTATAAGAATCCCTGCAAGTGCTGTAAGAGTCTGCGCACGTCCGTCAAAGGGTGTTAAGGTTATGAAGCTTGGCGAGGGCGATAAGGTTGTTACTCTTTCCACTACTGAGCACGATGAAGATGAGGTTAATGGTGAGGTTGAGGATGACGGCTCTGCAAACGAGGGCGCAGGAGATACCTCAGGAGATAACCCTGACACACCAATTGTTGAAGATTCTGACGACACACCCGTGGAGGAATAAAAGATGTCAGACAGCAAGAAAAATGATAATATGCAGGATTATTTAGACCTGCTTAACCAGTATGCACCTGTTAATGATGAAATTACGGAGGAAAAACCACAGATTTCACAGACAGAAGCAGATTCAGCACCAAAGAAAATTAACACAGAAGCAATAAATGATGTTGTGGATGCAGATTTCTTTGAGGGTGAAAAGGAAAAAAGTGATATTGAAAGCTTTTTTGAAACAGAAAAGAAGGAGCAGGCACAAAAGAGCCCTGCTCCACCACCTGTTGTTGAAAAGAAAGAGAAAAAGAAGCTTACCTTTAAGAGACTTTCCGATTGGTTTAACAATCTTCCAAAGAAGAAAAAAATAATTGTAAGCATTATTGCAGTGCTTCTTGCAATTGCTATTGTGCTCTCAGCAGCGGCAGGTATCTTTGTTGCAAAAAAATTCAGCCTTATGGGTGATAACATTGACTATGCAGGTGATGATGTTATCTATGAGGAAGAGGAAATTGCAGATATTGATATTGATATCGGTTCTGCAGGCTTCAAGCAATCTCTCATTGACTGGGCAACAAATGGCAACGACAGACACATGTCCAGCAAAAATGTTATAAATGTGCTTCTTATCGGTGCAGACAGCCGTAAGGGAAAAAATGAAGGCAACACAGATGTAATGATGCTTGTCTCCGTTAACAGAAAGACCAAAACCCTTAAAATGGTTTCCTTTTTAAGAGACAGCTATCTTTATGTTGAAGGTGACAGCAGCTCCCATTGCACAAAGCTTAATGCAGCATATTCAATGGGTGGTCCGGAGTGCCTTATCAAAACAATTGAGAATAACTATAAGATAGAAATTGATAACTATGTTATGGTTAACTTTGAATCCTTCAAGGCAATTATTGATGCCATGGGTGGAATCACTGTTGATGTGCAGGAATATGAGGCAAAATACATTGAGCGCACACTGAAAACTCCAATGCCTGTTGGCGATGGAGTAACACTTAACGGAAAGCAGGCTCTTTCCTTCTGCAGAGTGCGTGGCTGCGATGCAGACGGAGATGTTTCCCGTACAAGAAGACAGCGCCAGGTTATTGACAGCATGGTATCGAGAGTGACATCCTCTTCCATAGGTGAAATCAATAAGTATATTGATGTGCTTCTTCCTTATGTTGACACCGGCTACAGCAAGTCACAGATTATTTCTCTTGGCCTTAAGGCAATCACCGGAGGATGGGCAAAATATGAAAGAACACAGCTTTCAATGCCGTCTGAAAATTGCAGAACATCGGGCAGTGCAAATATGTGGATCTGGGTTGTTGACTATGAAAAGGCAGCACACGATTTGCAGATGGAGCTTTACGGTGATTCAAACATTACCCTTAAGGATGACAGAGTTTCAATTATTGATGTTTACAGAGGTGCTAACTACACAGGACCATCCTCCACAATAAAAAATCCTGATAATGGAGAAACAGAGGTTCCTGACACAACAACACCTTTAACAACTGCTCCTCAGACAACAGATAATATCATTGGTGAAGAACCAACCATCGGCAATGAAACAGAGCCTGACAACACAACGGAAGCTACTGAGCCGGATACAGAACCAATAATTGATCCTGAGCCACCAACTCAGCAGGAAACCTCTGCTGATACAGGCAATGAATCAACGGAGGCAGCCGATGAGTAAGAAAAACAGGGAATATGTGAAGAAAAGAAGAAGCTATTTCGGCTTTGCAAAATATTATCCCGGCACAACAGGTCCAAAAACCTATATAATAGGAGACAGCGTAACAGAAAAGAAAAGAGAAATAAGCAGAAGAATATTGATTGCTCTTCTTATTATATTATTATTTATTGTTTCCTTTGTGATTACAGCAGTTTGCCTTGATATTTCAGCAATGAAGTAAAAAAAAGAAGAAGTCTCGTGTGGCACCCTCCGTAAGGAAGGTGCCACAGTTATATTCGCCAAAGGCGAGTTATATTGCTTCGCAGTTATATTTGGGCTACGCCCAAGTTATATTCGCTTCGCGAGTTTTTGGGGCGAATATAATATCACTGAAACGGCAAGTTTCAATATCACTTTGCGTGATAACGCAAAATATCACTGTGAGACCTGTCTCACAATATCACTTAATATTCTTATTTTTGAGATAGGTTAGTTTGAAAAATATGTACTACCGTTACGCACATTTGAAAGTGCGTAACCCACTATGACACTTTCAAGTAGAAAGTGTCAATTTTTATATAAAAAAAGAATAAGGGAGAACACTTCCTTACGAAGTGTCTCCCTTTCGAGACTTCTTTTTTTAATGCAGGAGCTTTGAATGTGAGAGGCTTCGTGAAGCCTTGTTTGCGAACATTATCTGCTTCATAAGAAGGCTCCTGTAAGAAAAGAATATTACCTTGTCCGCAAGAAAGAATTCAGGGAAGAAATGGATTGCTGATATCTGTTATTTGCCTATTGTTAATTGTTAAATGGTTTCTTCGCTGTTCATACACAGCTCTTCTGCTGAAAGCTGTGCATCCATAAGCATTTGTTTTAATTTGTTTATATCGGTTTCATTAAGAGAATCTGATATTGCATTAAACAATAATAAATACATTTTTTTATACAAAGCATATCACCTCATACATATTATATGCAATTAGTGCATAAATTACAATATGCAATAAATGCATATTGTAAAATAATTACGGTGATTAAAATGTATGAAAGAATCAGAGCGTTAAGGGAGGATAAAGACCTTAACCAGTCGGAAATTTCAAAAATGCTGAATATCAGCCAATCAACATATTCAAGATATGAAAACGGAAATCTTGATGTTCCCACAGAAATTCTTATTTCCCTTTCAAAATACTATAATGTTTCTGTTGATTATATTCTAGGATTAAAGGATTAGAAAGAAGTCTCGTGAGAGACTTTTTTTAATGCAGGAGCTTTGAATGTGAGAGGCTAAGCCTGTTTGCCTTGCCTCTTCAGAATAAAACAAATCGAGGCGTACTCCGTAAGGAGCGCGCCTCGAAGAATTTTTTAAAAAATGCTTATGCAGCCTTCTTATTTGTTGCAAGCTTAATTACGAACAGTGTGAGAACTGTTATTGCAGCCATAACAGGAAGAACGATCATCCAGTTGTTTACAAAGCCTGCGAAGATATAACCAACGAAGGAGATTGCTGCAACTGTTACTGCGTATGGAATCTGTGTTGATACATGGTTGATGTGGTCACAACGTGCACCTGCAGATGACATGATTGTTGTGTCAGAGATTGGTGAGCAGTGGTCGCCACAAACTGCACCTGCAAGACAAGCTGACATACAGATAACACCCATTGTATCGCCAACCGGGAAGATTGCAAGAACAATCGGAATAAGGATACCGAAGGTGCCCCATGATGTACCTGTGGAGAAAGCAATTACACAAGCAACAAGGAAGATGATTGCAGGAAGGAAGTTCTGAAGAGCGCCTGCGTTTGCAAGAGCATCACTAACAAATGTGGAGGAATCAAGAAGTCCTGTCATATTCTTAAGTGATGTTGCCATTGTGAGAATGAGGATTGCAGGAACCATTGCAGTGAAGCCCTTTGGAATACATTCCATTGCTTCCTTGAAGGTAACAAGGCGACGGGTAACAAAATAGATAATTGTGAACAGAAGAGCAATAAGACCGCCCCAGGGAAGACCAACAGTTGCATCTGTGTTGGAGAAGGCATCAACAAAGCCAAGTGATGCATCATAGTTAGCAGAAGCAAACACCCACTCCTCGCCCATGCATCTTCCCACATAGAAGAGGGAGAATACGCAAACAACAATAAGGATAACAATCGGAAGAACAAGGTCAATAACCTTTGCCTTTGATGTGGCTGGAGTGTCATCCTCGCCAACCTCTGTGCCTGATGTGAACAAGTCACCCTTAAGAGCATTTGCCTCGTGGAGCTTCATTGGACCGTAATCAAACTTCATGAGTGTGATTGCGATAATGAACACGAAGGTAAGAAGTGAATAGAGGTTATAAGGTATTGCCTGGCAGAAAAGAGAGATACCCTGACCGTCTGGTGCATAGCCTGAAACAGCAGCTGCCCATGAGGAAATAGGAGCAATCATACAGATTGGTGCAGCAGTTGCATCAATGAGATATGAAAGCTTTGCGCGGGAAATTTTGTTCTTGTCTGTAACAGGGCGCATAACTGCACCAACTGTGAGGCAGTTGAAATAGTCATCAATGAAGATAAGCACACCAAAAAGGAAGGTTGCAAGTGAAGCGCCCACCTTTGTTTTTACGTGCTTTGATGCCCAGTCACCGAATGCCTTTGAGCCACCTGCCTTGTTAAGCAATGCAACAACAATTCCCAGAAGCACAAGGAAGATGAAGATACCTGCACTGCCTGAAACAGCAGATGTGAGTCCCTCTGTAACAACAGAGTCAACTGTGTGAATAACATTGAAGTTTGTTGAAAGCAAGCCACCAACAACAATACCTACAAAAAGAGAGGAATAAACCTCTTTTGTGATAAGTGCAAGTCCGATTGCCACAACGGGAGGGAATAATGACCAAAGTGTGCCTACGGGGCTTTTGATACCGTCACTGGTGATGAAGCAAACAACACCGAATGCGATAACGAAAGCGATGATAAGCACATTTGAAATAATGGATTTCTTTTTCATTACTATCATCCTTTTTTAAAATATTTTCCTACGATAGCAATTTTAGTACATTAAAGCACTAAAGTCAATAAAAGGAGAAATTTTCGTATATTTATCTAAAGGAAGAGTAATTTCTTTGGTTATAAAGATAATAACACCGAGTCAGAAGGCGTTGTACCCGTAAGGATACAACGCCAGTTTTATTCGCCATACGGCGATAAGTACTACACAATTAAAGAAGCGAAGAAAAATAAATTTTAACAGCGCACTTACTCACCACTTTTAGTGACAGTGCAAAAAAAGTAAGAGTTAATGTAGTTTTTGCTACATTAACTCTTTTTGTCCTTTAGAGTACGACTCAAAAGACACGGTGTTTCTTTTTTTATTTTCCCATAAGCGCCAGAGGGTCAACATATTCACCCTTGTATAGAATTTCAAAGTGAAGATGGAAAACCTCGGAGGCTTCAAAGGGCACTGTGCCCAGATAGCCGATTGTGTCGCCTTGCTTGACCTTGCTGTTTTCCTTTACCTCAACAGTTTCGGAGTTAATACCGCAATATCGTGCAATAACATCATTTCCGTGGTCAATTTCAATAACCGTTCCAAGAAGAGCATCCTTATAAACTCTTTTTACAGTACCCTTTGAAATTGCTTTAATCTGTGTGCCCTCAGCACCTTTGAAATCAATGGCAGGATGTGTGCGCCAATCATTTGTGGTGGGGTTGTGTGATGGCTTGTCTGCCATGTATTCCTTGCAGATGTCGGTGGAAAGGGGCAATGTGTAATAACCCTTATATGGCTCAGCATATTCCTTTTTTGTTGTGGCTTCAGAGGTCTGAGCTTCTGTGTTTGTTACTGCATCCTCTGCGCGTGTATCAGGCACATCTGTTTTGTTCTGCCTCACCTGAAAATCAGGAACAGTTTCCTCTGCAGGTAAGGTTGGTGCAAGGGTTATATAATCCTGCTCAATGGGAACATTAAGATTACCGATTGCTTTTTCGGAGGCAATCTTTGCAAAGAGAGCACCACCAAGAGCAAGAATGATTGCAAAGGCATAGGCAAGCTTGATGTAATTCCATTTTCTTTTACCTTTTTCATCTGCCTTAAGAGAAATGGGCTTATCAGAAGGGGGAGGATTGTTTTCGGGAATTTCCGGTGTTTTGTTTTTATCTTCCATTGTAAAATCTCCTTTCAAAAGCATTGTTGCCCGAAAAAGGATTTTTATACAAAAAAAAGAACAGACCGACTGGTTGGGATCGGTCTGTTCCCCCAAAACCTGTTAACACAACTTTTGGGATTGAGGAGGTTAGTTCCGAAGAGGGAACTAAGCGCTGTGTGGGGTTGCGGCTCCCCACACAGCATGGGAGAATTATACCACAGAAAATGCATATTTGTAAATAGATAAACGTAATCTTCGACACATGTAGAAAAACCAACAAAAGACAGTAATATTGTCGGAAAATAATAACACCAATGTTTCACGTGAAACATTGGTGTTATGTTGTAGGATTAAGCTTTAACGGATTTGTTTCACGTGAAACAATTATCTTTTTGCTTCCTTCTTAGCTGCTTTAGCTGCTTTCTTTGCTTCCTTCTTAGCTTTCTTTTCAGCCTTGATTTTAGCATTGATTGCTTCTTCTTCCTTGCGCTTTCTTTCAGCCTCTGCTGCAGCTCTTGCAAGTGCATATTCATGTCTTGCCGTTGAAACATCATACTGTGCGTTTATTTCGTCATAGAACTGATAGTTCTTCTTCTGAACAAGAAGCTTCTGTGCATCGAGATAAGGCTTTGCAGAGCGTGCAAAGTTTGCCTGACGATCCATTTCTGCCTTTGATGCCTTGCGGGCAGCAGCGAGCTCCTTCTGATACTTTTTGATTTTCTCTTTAAGCTCATCCACTGCACGGGCGTTCTTTTCGTTTGCGTTTTTGGAGAAAGCCTTGTTTGCATCCTTGAGCTGGAGGTGAAGAGCCTTAAGCTTTGCCTCAAGAGCATCCTCACGCTCAAACATTTTCTCAAGCTCTGCATATTTAGGCTGAACAAATTCTTCCTCGGTCTTGTAGCATTTTACAAGAGACTTATATGCAGAAAGCTGGGATTTTGAAATTTCAATTGCAGCTTTTCTTACAGCCTTATCATCTGCTGTTGCTTTAGGCATTTTTCTTGCTGCAGCAAGCTCAGAACGAGTCTGCTCAACATCAAGATTGAACATACCGGACAAGCCTGCTTTGAAAATCTCCTCGCTCTTCTCAACCCTGAACTTGAATTCTGCATTATCAAATTTGTTAAGCTCCTCGCAAACAAATTTTGCAATTTCAATTTCCTCGTTATATTCAAGCTTTTCTTTATATTTTTTCTTTGCGAGCTTGCGCTCTTCCTTGTCAGCCACGCTCTTATAATCCTTCTTGTTTACCTCTAAAGGAGAAGCATCGCACATTTCTCTTGACTTACGGATAATTTCAACGCCCTCAACCAATGTGGCATCATTGAGAACACCATTGCCGTAGTCTTCAAACATTGCGCGAATTTTAAGAACACGGATAACTGATTTCTGTTTTTTCTCATTGAAATCATACCAGAAATAGGGGATAACGTTCATCAATGCACCAAAGGCAGAAAGAATAATAAGAAGTCTGAGAAGATCTGTAAGAATAGCAGGGTCATAAAGAGCTGAATAAGGGTTCACATAGTTATCCTGACCATGCTGGAGCTGGTCTGCAAGAATCTGACCAACTGTCTGTCCGTCGCCAAGCATTCTGTTGAGAATTTCAGGCTTTGATGTGATAATCTTTGCGTTGTCTGCTGTGATACCACTCTTTTCATAAACAACCGGAAGCACGGATGAGAAAGCGAGATTAAGAACTGTTCCGATGGTTGCAACTGCAGCAAACATACCGTCAATTCTTTCTCCGGTTTTATACTGCTGATAGTCACGGATATCTGCCTGAACTGCAGGATTGAGGATGTGAGCAAATGAGCCCATGAGAGCATTAAGATACATACATCCCATAACAAGCCAGATTATAACAGATGAAACATCCTTAACGAGAGGAAGCAGTAAAAGGATAAACAAGATGTTAAATGCGTTTGTGGCAATAAGAACAGCCTTCTTACCCCATTTTCTGATACAGAATGGGGCAAGAATCATACCCCAGAGGGACGCATTACCATAAACTGTGATAACAATACCATAAACTGTTCCGGAGCATGCACCGGCATAGTTATAAAGCCATGCAAGAATGTTGAGGAAGGAGGATTCGAGGAAGCCTAACCATCCTGCAAGGGAGATAATCCAGAAATATTTGTTCTTTGCAACAGCCTTGAGAGCATCCAGGAATCTGATCTGGATAACATGAGTTTTTGCCTGAACAATCTTTTCCTCTGTGTGCTTGTAAACAACAATACAAAGAAGAAGACCAAGGATTGTAAGAATAGGGTAAGTGAAACGATAAACACGGATATCTGTTGTGTTTGTGTGGAACAAATGCTGTGCAATAATCGGAGTTAAAAGGTTAACAACTGTTGGAGCAAATGAATAAACAACGCTCTTTATTGATGCAACATCTGTTCTTTCCTGAGAGTTTGGCGAAAGAACGTGAATAAGGTTCTCGTAGGCATCGTAGAAGAAATAATAGAAGAAGTGAATGAAAAGGTTAAGCACCATAACGATGGCACACTTGGCGATATAAGCTCTTTCTTCTCCGAAGAGGATGCCTTCTCCGACCCAATCACCAAGTTTGTTGTATGGAAACCAGACGGTTAATATACAACATATTGCGGCAGGGATTGCCATGGTAACAATATATGGTCTGTATTTACCTGCTTTGTTACGGGTGTTGTCAATGATGTTTGCTCTCACACCGGTGAGGAAAATGTTTGCAACAACGGCAATCAGATACATTATGTACATATCGGTTGCGCCGATACCCAATGCACTTGAAAGCAAAACATTGTTGGAGGAAAGTAAGCAAGCGGAACCCATTGTGATAATCATGTAGGCACCGATGCCACCACCTGAATAAGCTGCTATTTCCTTGAAAGGCATATAGCGTCCTGCCATGGGAGTTTTCCAATGGGTTTTTACCTTGGCAATTCCATCCACAGCAATCTGTTTGATGTTCATAAGCTCTCTCCTTTTGCTCATAAAAATAGATGATATAACGATTATAGTTAGTCGAAACAGTGTAAAATTACACTGTATCGATACCAAATTATGATTTGGTATCGAATTTTCTTCGAAAATTCGACTATAATCCTTTCAATGAGTGTAATGCAAAATTGTATTTAAAAAAACCAATTTTGCTAAAAGCCGATAAAATCGGCTTTTGCGAAACGCGACTGCGTTTCGACAAATTACAATCATTATAATGTTATCACAAAAAGGTAAATTCTTCAAGAGATATTATTCCAAAAAAGAAATATAAAAAAACTTTGTATAAATGCACATTATAATAAGTATATGGTTGTGCAAATGCACAAAAGAAATACGGAGATACCTCAATTGAGATATCTCCGTGGGAATTGTTTGTTAAAAATTATCAATCATTTTCTTCGGCAATCTTTTTAACGATTTCATCCGGAACAGCTTCACCGTGCTTAACAAAGAGGATGAAGAGGATGCTGAGGATAAACATAATCGGGCTGTAAATGAAAAGTGAAAGATATGTGCCTGTGAGCATTCTCACGATACCATAGATGATAGGAGAAGCAATCTGTGCTGAGAAGGTTGCTGTGTAGTAGTAGCCTGTGAAGGTACCAACCTTATCAATGCCACCGATATCAAGCACAAGAGGAAGTGTGTTAACGGTGATGAGCATATTTGCAAAGCCACCGAAAATGAGTGCAACCCAGATAAGAGCCATGCTGCCTGTGAGCACATACATAAGAAAAACAGCCATAAAGATGATAAGACCGATAAGGATTGTTTTCTTTCTGCCCAGCTTCTTACCCATCTTGCCGGCAGGAATTGCAGCAATTGCAGAGCAGACTGCAAAGAGAGTGGTCATGATTGTTGCTTCACTTGTGGATTTACCAAGCACCTCAGATGCAAAGAGAGCAAAGAAGGTTGTGATAGCATTTGTGCCGCAGAAGAGGAAGAAGAGACCACCAAGCATACAGATAAGGCTCTTTTTTTCGCCCTTTGAAAGCTTCTGCTGCTTTCTTGCTTCCTTTTCGGCTTTCTTTGCAGCCTTTTCAGCAAGACGGGCAGCCTTTGCATCCTGTTCAGCCATTCTGTTAACGCCATCTGCAATGAGGCTTGAAGGCTCTTTAACGGTTGTGAGGATAACGAGCATGCCGATAACCATTACGATGCCACCAACAAGGAAAACATAAGGGAAGATTGTGGTCTGTTCATTTTCTGCTGTTGCTCTAACGCCATTGATTAAAAGGTAAATGGCACTTACAAGAGAACCTGCAACCATACCAATAACGGAGCCTACGCCACCCATAAGGTTGATAATGGCGTTACCCTCGCTGCGAAGAGCAGGAGGAGTAAGAGCAGGCATAAGAGCAACTGCAGGAGCTCTCCATAAGGACATTGAGAAAACAAAGAGGATGATAAAAATCATTGTTGCAGACAGAGAATTTGTAAGAGCAACCCAGGGGATGATTGCAAACAGCAATGCTGAAATGGGTGCACCAAACACAATGAAGGGACGGCGCTTGCCGAGCTTTGAGCGACAACGGTCAGAAAGCTTGCCAAAGGTTGGCTGGAAAATAACACCAAAGATATTATCAAATGTCATGATGATACCAATGAATAACGGAACAAGGGTGATTCCACCACCTGCAGCATTAACATCCTGACCCTGAGTCTTGGCAAATTCTGCAAGCACGGGGAATGCTTCGTTGAGACTTTGGCTCAAGCCTGATATCCAGGAAGATTCTGTGAGAAGTCTGTTAAGAATTTTTGTAATGTACGGGTCATAAATTGCCCAGGCAATTGAAGATGCGAGAAATGCGAAGCCGGTGAGGATGGTATGTCCTACATGAAGCTTACCATTTTTTTCGCAAAAAAGTTCTTTTTTTGTCATATGGAAAAAACCTCCTTAGAATTCCATAATACTACATATACTATTTTAACACATAAACAATTAAAATCAATTAAAATAACAAGCAGCAGAAAATTTTTGTAGGTTTCAATAAATAATCTGCTGCTTGTTTGGTTATTATTCAGTTTTTAAAAGAAAGAAATTACCATCTGTTTTCCACATATTCGCAGAAGGTGAATAAATCCTTAATTTCAATTTTTGTTCCGTCATCAAGTGTTACATCACCTGACCAGTTGCCGAAGATCTGATGACAGTTCATTCTGCCGATTTTCAGGTCAACATCTGTGTGGTTATCAAGAGTGGGCTTCATTGTCATGTTAAAGCGACCGTCCTCGGAAATGAATTTCCATTCCTCAAGGAATCTGCCCTTGGGGAATTTTTCAACATCCACAGCTCCGAATTTGTGAACCTTTCCGTCATAGAAGATGCATGTTTCTGTGGCGTTGGATTCATCACCGATTGCCCAGGTGATTTCGAAGCCAAAAAGGTGCTTCTCTCCGTTGGCATCCTCAATATATTTATTGCCGCTGCCCCAATACCACACCATTTTATGCACGGTGTTAACTCTGCCCCAGTCAAGAGTGCAGAAGGAATCAGCCTTTGTGAATTTATATGTATAGTCACCGAAGGTGAATTCACCCTGGCAGGGCATACACATCTGCTTTGTTGTCATGAAGTATTTGGTGCTGTCGCCCTCAAAGGGGAAAATTGTTGTAATATTTTCAAGCCCCTCAGGAATATCCATCTGCACCTTTACCTCCACGGGCTTTCCCTTATATGTGCCCTTGTAGTAAAGCAGTCTTTCTGTTTCACGGGTGTCAAAATCAAATTCTGTTTTGCCGATTTTGTCCTTATATCTGTTGGGTACATCACCCTTTGCAGGTGGAACATGCTTGTTTGCACCAAGAAAATATTGAGATGAATCGCAGATAACCTCACCTGTTTTCACATTTGTGAGCTTTGCAGCAACATAGCCACCGATATTGATGTTTGCAAATGAAACCAGAATCTGCATATCCTCTCCCACAAGGATATTATAAAAATCCCATTCCTTGCGGCTCATTATGCCTGTTTTCACAAGGCTTCTGTCATAAGTGAAGACATTTCTTCTTGCCCAGCCCTTTGCATTCAGCGTTCCGTCGGGATTGAGAAGAGGAGTTTCCTCAGTATATTCTGTCTGCTTTGATTTTTCGCTCCATTCTGTGAAGCTTTTATAAGTTCTCTGTAATTCCACACTCACAAAAATCACTCCTTAAGCTATTATTATACAGCAAAAGGAGTGAAATTGTAAATGTTTTTCTGCAAAGCTGTTCAGATATTCTGTGAAAAATTTAATCCGAAAACACAAATTCTTATTATCTGTGAAATTTTATCTGTGTTCATTTTGAGAACCTCCTTTGATTTTGTAGCTTTATTTTACAATTCAGGAGGCATTAACTGAACAACAGCTGTAACAAAATGTGTTGATTTCTGTTTTATTTCTTCTTGATTTTTCCGTAATGTGTGGGATTAAGTATTTTCCCGACTCTCGGAACAAGAAAATCAATCCACCAGTGAAACCATTTTCCTATTAAAATGCATTTAAGCTTTTCGCCAACCTTCTGTGCCTTTTCAGCTGTGCCGGGAAGGTAGCTCGGATACATCTTTATTTTATTTCCGGTGAATTCAAACCTTAAAATTCTTTCTGCCACAGACGGCAGGGCTCTTATATGCATTGTAAGAAGGTTTTCCTCTTCCCAATAAGCAAAAGAGCGAACAGGCATTTTCAGTTCGCCTATGCAAACCTCATCAAAGCTTTCATCACCGTTCATGGAGAGATAAATTTCATTTCTGAAGCCACCATCCTCAATCCACGAGAGGGTGCAACCGTTTTGTGAAAACTCAAACCTCAAATCATTCATATTACCACCTCTGTCCTTTGCGAAAAAAACGATGGGCATTGGCAATATGCTGACAGGAAAGCCTATAAGGTTTATAAATCTGCATTTTCTCAAGGAATAGGTCCTTGCGTTTATGAGCTTTTCTGCTTCAGAGCGGGGCTTTGTTGTAATGGCTGATTTGTCAGGCAGGGTTATTGTCTGACCCTTCTTTTCGTAATCCGGCTCAATAAAGGCTTTCGGCATATACTTCCAGATAACATCAAGAGTCTCCTGAAGGTCGCTGTGCTCTGAGGTCATAATTAAACAGGCGTTGTAATCCTCAAAGCAGACAGCGTATTGGCAAAACATTCCTTCTGCTCTGTAAGTGTTCGGCATACCTGCACAGCGCCAGAAGCCACAGCCATAGCCTGCGCTTGCATCAGGCTCCTTTTCGCTGACGGAATTATCTGTTATAAAGCCTGTTGCTTCTTTTGTCCACCAATGGGGAATCACCTGAACACCATTGTAGCTGCCATTGTTCTGATAACAGAGAATGAGCTTTGCTATATCCTCGGTCCTGAGCTGTAATCCCCAGCCACCTGCCTCAACACCATCGGGAGAATGCTCCCAGAAGGGGATATCTATTCCCAAGGGCTCATAAAGACGGGGAGTAAGGTATTCGGTTATGGATTCTCCCAAAGCCTTACATAGCATTTTTGATGCTATATAGTAATTATCATTTACATAACGCCAGCTTGTGCCCGGCTCGAAAATCCATTTCGCTTTAACAAAAAGGTCAAGCCAATTATCACTTTTGCTTCCTCGGATTGAGGTTTGCTTTCCGGCAGTCATACATAAAAGATGGTGTATGGTAAGCTTTTCTAAATACTTGTCCTTCTTGATATTCAGCTCGGGAAAAACATCAACAAGCCGAGTCTCTTTTGTTATTTTTCCCTCATCCAGGGCAAAGCCGTAAGCAGTGGCAAGAAAGCTTTTGCTTATGGAATATACCATGTGAGGCATTTCCGGAGAAAGAGGCTTGCTCCACGCCTCGCAGGCTACCAGGTTATCTCTTAAAATCATCAGGCTGTGAATGCTTATGCCTCTATATGACATTTCCTCGGTCATCTTTACGATAACCGAGGAGTCAATACCTGCTGATTCGGGAGTTTGCGCTCTTTTGATCGACTTATTCAAACTCATCATAATCCTTTATGTGCTCTGATTCATAGTCCTTATATATATCAACGCTGCGGATACGCCACTGAATAAAGCCATGCTCTTCTGCCATTTTATCAGCAGTTTCCTTCCATTTGCGGGCAACATCAACTGTTTTACCGATTAAATCCTCAACCCTTTCAGGTGACTGAAGGTCTGTGGACTTAGCGCCTGATTCTTCAACAATCTTTTTAATTGCACCGGGATTATCCACAATTGGACAGGCACGAAGCATATTATCTGAGAATGGCTGACGAGCCTTGTATGCCATAAAGATGGGGCTCTTGAGAGCATCAATGAAATGTGTGTCAGGGTCTTTGATGTTCACATTTGAGTAGTGAGCAAAAACACAAGGCTCACAATCACCGTTGGCACTTATGTGGAAATACTGCTTACCACCTGCAACACAGCCGCCAACATATTCACCGTCGTTGAAAAAGTCAATCATAACAAGAGGCTTAACCTCTTTGAAACGCCATTTGCGAACCTGATCATACATGTGCTTTCTCTGCTCTGCAGTTGCCATAAGCTCGGGTGTGGCACCACAGCCTACGGGAACAAATGAGAACAGCCATGCAAAAACTGCACCCTGATCAATAAGGAAATCAACATATTCATCTGTGGAAATAACATCAGCATTATCCTTTGTGTAGCACAAGGATGTTCCAAAGGGAATACCGTTTGCCTTCAAACGAGCCATAGCTTCAATTGTTGCCTTATATGTACCCTTACCGCGGCGGGAATCTGTTGTTTCCTCGTTACCCTCAATGGATATTGTTACAAGCAGATTTCCAACCTCCTTTATGCTCTGAACAAAGGCATCATCACAAAGGGTACCGTTTGTGAAGGCGTGGAAAAGGCAATCAGGATTTTCCTTGCAAAGTCTGATAATATCGTTTTTACGCACAAGAGGCTCGCCGCCTGTGTAAAGATATACATAGGTGCCGACAGCTTTACCCTCCTGAATGATTTTATTCAAATCATCATAGCTCATGTTGAGCTTATCGCCATATTCTGCTGCCCAGCAGCCCTTGCATTTAAGGTTGCAGGCTGTTGTGATATCAATAAGAACAGCCCATGGAATGTTACAATTGTGCTCCTGCATTGCTGCCTTTCTTATATCATAGCTTTTTACAACTGCATTAACAAAAGGAGGCACAAGCTTGAGAATAATGTTTGTGTCTGTGTTCATTATGACTCTTTTTACATAGTCAGCATAAACATTGGTGGGGTCGCTTAATCTTTCCTCTAATTTTGTGAGAATTTTAAGATGAAGCTCCTCCTTAACCATTTTCTTGCCCCAGGAGATAAGCTTGAAAAGATTGGTGTCATAATCCTTTTTTACATAATCAATTCCTTGCTTTATTGCAACATTTAATGCCGCTTCCTTCAAACCCATATTGAAAACATCCTTTCGATCAATAATTTAAAATCCATTCTTCAGTCTGCTCGCCCTCAAAGGTAGCTGAACCACTGATAGACCCTTTATGAGCAGAACCGTCTATATGAAGAGGTATTCTGTAATTTGCGTATGTTACATATCCGTCTGCGTTTATTCTCAGCTCAATGGATGAGCCCTTATAAACAATGTTGGCTGAATCAACTTCCATAAAGCTTAAATCAAAGCTTGCAACATCCAGATAGCCAACGGAGGCTGCATTGTGTTTGGGAACATCATACATTCCGACGCTTTCTTCTACAATGTTTATATGCACAATGTATTCATTGCCGACCCGTTGCACAGAGGCTGATTCCACGCCTCTTTCCGATAATGAGAAATTGTTCTTTTTCGGAAGAAGAATAGGAACTGTCTCGCCCTCCGAATTTACTGCTGTGCCGTTTTGATAAACAAGAGTTTCCTGCACGGGCTTTACAACCCAGCCAATCATTAAATCAACAACTGCCCTGACTACTCCTCCGGCACTGCATTCCGTTACATTAGCAGAGAAGCTTTCCGAATGATTAACTGACAGCCTGCCCTTATATGCTTTTGTTCGGTTAACTGCACCTTTGGCTTTCTCTATGATTTCTGATGTGCTCCAGCCCGAAGGATCTGCAAGAGCACTGTTAGCGTTTCCTTGAGAATTTGTTACGGGGGCGTTTCCCTGAACGGGTGATTTTACGCCCTCATTTGAATTATTTTCATCATTCGTGTCGGGGTCAAAGGAAAAATCAACCTCGTTGTCAAGGCTGTTCTCTGTTTGCCTTTGGGTGGTAATATACAGAGACGGCTCTTCACGCAATGGAGATAAATCGCTTTTCAAAACGCCGACTATCACAATTACCAGAGTCAATAAAACCGCAATCTCAAATACAATTATGATGTTTCTCTTAAACACAGCATCTGAATCAGTTTTTTTCTTTATAGCACTCACCACCCAATAAAAAAAACTTAACAACATCATTTTAAAACAATATTGTTAAGTTTATGTTAAGCTTATATTGTTACCGAAAAGGTGGTGCCCACATCCGGCACACTTTCAACCTTTATGTCTGCATCAATCAGATTGATAATCTGCTTTACCATAGCAAGACCGAGCCCATTGCCCTTCTGGGCATGAGAGGAGTCACCCTGATAAAATTTATCAAAGCAGTGCTTTTTCACCTCTTCGCTCATGCCACAGCCTGTATCTGAAATGCAAACCACTGTTTTTTGATTTTCCTTTTTCAGCTTTACCGAGATCGTATCACCAGGGGCAGTGTACTTTATTGCATTTGAAATAAGATTATTCCAGACGATTTCCAGAAGAGTTTTATCACTTAAGGTGTCAATTTCCTCAAGGTCTATGTCAAGCACTAAATTTTTTTCATCAATTTTATCCTCAAATGAAAGGATACAGCATCGCAGCTGCTCAGCTAAGGAAAAGCTTTCCTTCTGGATTATTCCCTGATTTTCAATTTTATTGAGCTTCAGAATATTTGTTACAAGATTTGTGAGTGATTCGATTGCCAAGGAAATCCTGTATATATATTCTTGTCTTGTGTCCTCTGATAAATTCTTGTTTTGCAACAGGTCGGCATAACCCTGAATAACACTCAGGGGTGTTTTTATTTCGTGGGAAACATCAGCAATGAAATCATTTCTCATATTTTCAAGAGAGCTGATTTCAACCAGCATTTTATTAAAATTGACAGCGAGATAATCCATCTCACTTTTAGGCTTATCAAAATAAACAGGGATTCTTACATTAAAATCTCCTTTGGCAACCTTGCTCGCAGTATTGTAAAAAATCTTGATTTTATCGTGATAAACCCTGCCCTTAACAAAATATATCAGTGCTGTTGAAATAGTACAGCTGAATAAAAGATAAAGAGCACCAAGAATAGCAATTGTTGATGTACCAAACCCTTTTTCTATAACATTCACAAGAATCAGCACGAGAAAGGTTCCGTTTAAGGCAACAATTGAAAAAACAGAAATAAACTCTATAACAAAATTACGGATTTTACTTGCAAATTTTACCTGCTGGCTTTTATCTGCGTGATTTTTTATCATACAAGAATCACCGCCTTATAGCCTAAGCCGTGAACTGTTACGATTTCAATATCCTTGCACTCGGCTATCTTGGCACGAAGCTTTGTTATGCAGACATCAACTGTGCGGGGAAGACTTTCGCTGTCATATCCCCAAAACTCATTCATGAGCTGAGTCCTTGTAAAGGTCTTTTTTGGATAAGACAAAAACTTAAAAAGAATATTGAATTCTTTAACGGATAAGGACAGGTTTTTGCCTTTGTAATAAGCTGCATTTTCAGTTGAAATCAATTCCAGGTCACCAACAATGATTTTCTTTTTGCTTTCAATCTTTGCTCGTCTGAGAATTGCTTCAATTCTGAACACAAGCTCCTTCATTTCAACAGGCTTGACAATATAGTCATCAATATCCAGCTTGTAGCCTCGTTCCTTGGCACTAAGGTCATCTCTTGCTGTTAAAAACAGAAATGGGATATCCTTGTTGAAGGCACGCACCTGCTCGGCAAAGTCAAAGCCGTTGATACCACTCATCATAATGTCAGAGATGATGATATCAAATGAAATTTTCTCCAGCTGTTCAATTGCTTCAGCGGCACTGTAACAGCCCACCACAGTGTAACCGCAATCACTGAGATAGGAGCAAACAATTCTGTTAAAATGAATATCATCTTCTACCAATAAAATGCAAACCATTTTATAACCTCCGGGATAATGAAGTATAAAATCATATTACACTAACAATATTAACATTTTGTTAAACCCAACAGAATCAATGAGTATCAGCTTTTTTATTTTAAGTGCTTTATGACTATTTGCATAATAATGATTGTAATTTGTCGAAACGCAGTCGCGTTTCGCAAAAGCCGATTTTATCGGCTTTTAGCAAAATTGTTTTTTATAAATTCAATTTTGCATTACACTCATTGAAAGGATTATAGTCGAATTTTCGAAGAAAATTCGATACCTAATCATAATTTGGTATCGAAACAGTGTAATTTTACACTGTTTCGACTAACTATAATCGTTATA